>NZ_JBQCCF010000051.1:0-59338 GCF_051962475.1 Dyella sp. | reverse complement strand
CCACTGTGGGCGGCGCGGTGGCAAACGCCGGGGTGGCCCCTGGGGGGGGTGGGTGTCGACGCCCACCCCCCCGGGGGGGGGGCGCCCCGGGGTCGCCCCCTCGACCAGGTCGTACGTCAGCTCCAGCTCGAGCGTGTACGGGTGGCATTCCTGCAATTGCAGGTGCACGTCCAACCCGTCATCCACGCTGGAAACGTAGCGCCCCGGCGAAAGCGTCTGCGGCGCGAACAGCCGTACCAGTCGATGGTAGTTCTCGGCGTAAAGCCCCATCAGGAACTCGAAACGTCCCGGCAGCAGGGCGGCGCGGCGATCCAGTACGGCACTCATACGGTCAGGCAACTCCGGTCATCAGAACATGGTGCGCTCGATCCCGAAGCGCTCAAAGATCTTGCTGGCGATCTCCTCAATCGACACGTGCGTGGTGTTGAGGCTGGGGATGCCCTCGCGACGCATCAACTTCTCCGCTTGCGCCAGCTCCCACCGGCACTGCTCGATCGTGGCATAACGACTGTTCGCCCGGCGCTGCTCGCGGATCTGCGCCAGGCGCTGAGGATCGATGGTGAGGCCGAACAGGCGGTCCTTGTAGGGGCGCAAGCGGGCCGGCAGCTCCAGCTTGTCGAGGTCGTCGTCCGTGAGCGGATAGTTGGCGGCACTCACCCCGTAATGCAAGGCCATGTAGAGGCAGGTCGGCGTCTTGCCCGAGCGGGACACCCCGACCAGAATCAAGTCGGCCTGGGCATAATCCACATCGATGCCGTCGTCGTGCGAAAGCGCGTAGTTGGTGGCATTGATGCGCGCTTCGTACTTGTCGAAATCCACCAGGCCGTGCGAACGGTTCACTGCGCCCGAGCGCTTGGCTCCCAGCTCCTCTTCCAGCGGGCCGATGAAAGGCGCGAACACGTCGAGCATCAGCGCGCCGCTGGTTGCCACGATGTCGCACAGCGCGCGGTCGGCCATGGTGTTGACCACGATCGGCCGGTCGCCGGTTTGCGCGTAGCGCGTCTTGATCCTCAGCGCAGCGGCCTCCGCCTTTCTCGCGTCATCCACGAACGGCAGGCGATGCTTGTCGAACTCCATGCCTTCGAACTGCGCCAGGATGCTGTTGCCGATCGTCTCCGCGGTAATACCAGTGGAATCGGAGATGAAAAAAACGGTTCGCTGCATGGATCGGTCCCGGCGTCTGAGAGGCAATGTCCGGCACCTTAGCGCAAGCGCTGTTTGCTTTGTGCGCTTGACCTTCTGCCAACTGGTATGCAGGTGGCGCGGCAACGGGTTGCATTGGTCTTCTTGTGCCGTGCACCAATCCCGGCGGACAATACCAGTTCTTTGTGGCCCGCTTCTGCCGGCTGCCGCACCGCCTCACCCAATCTAGTGTTCCGAGGAGATCCACCTTGAACGACCTGGTGCTTTGGCTTGACCACCTGCGCATGACCGACCTGGCCAAGGTCGGCGGCAAGAACGCCTCGCTGGGCGAGATGATCGGCAACCTGAGCAAGCTGGGTGTGTCCGTGCCGGGCGGCTTCGCCACTACCGCCGAAGCGTTCCAGCACTACCTGGAAAAGAGCGGTGTGGCGCAGCGCATCCAAGCGCGCCTGGCCGGCCTGGACGTGGACGATGTCGACGCCCTCACCCGGGCCGGCAAGGAGATCCGCGAATGGGTCACCGAGACTCCGCTGCCGGCCGAGCTGGACCAGGCCATCCGCGACGCCTACGCCAAGCTGTGCAAGGACGCCGGCAGTGACGACATCGCCGTCGCGGTGCGCTCCTCCGCAACAGCCGAAGACCTGCCCGACGCCTCGTTCGCCGGTCAGCAGGAGACCTTCCTCAACGTGGTCGGCATCGAGGACGTGCTGCACAAGGTCAAGGAAGTCTTCGCCTCGCTCTACAACGACCGTGCCATCGCCTATCGCGTGCATCAGGGCTTCAAGCACGAGGACGTGTTCCTGTCCGCCGGCGTGCAGCTGATGGTGCGTTCGGACGTGGGCGCTTCCGGCGTGCTGTTCACGCTGGACACCGAGTCGGGCTTCCGCGACGTGGTGTTCGTCACCGGCTCCTACGGCCTGGGCGAGATGGTCGTGCAGGGCGCCGTGAACCCGGACGAGTTCTACGTGTTCAAGCCCACGCTCAAGGCCGGCAAGCCCGCCCTGCTCCGCCGCAGCCTCGGCGCCAAGCAGCAGCGCATGGTGTACTCGGACCAGCCGGGCGAGCGCGTGCGCATCGAGGAGACCCCGGCTGCCGACCGCAACCGCTTCTGCATCACCGATGCCGACGTGGAGGAGCTGGCCAAGCAAGCACTGGTGATCGAGCAGCACTACGGTCGCCCGATGGACATCGAGTGGGCGAAGGACGGTCACACGGGGAAGCTCTATGTGGTGCAGGCCCGCCCTGAGACGGTGAAGTCGCGTGCCCACGCCACCCAGCTCGAGCGCTTCCAGCTCCATGGCAAGGGCAAGGTGCTGTCCGAAGGTCGCGCGATCGGCCAGAAGATCGGCACCGGCAAGGCGCGCGTGGTCAAGTCACTGGCGCAGATGAACGAATTCCAGCCCGGCGACGTGCTGGTGGCCGACATGACCGACCCCGACTGGGAGCCGATCATGAAGCGCGCCGCCGCCATCGTCACCAACCGCGGCGGCCGCACCTGCCATGCGGCGATCATCGCCCGCGAGCTGGGCGTGCCGGCGGTGGTCGGCACCGGCAACGCACTGCAGTCGATACCGGACGGCGCCGAGGTCACCGTGTCCTGCGCCGAGGGCGACACCGGCATGATCTACGAGGGCAAACTGCCGTTCGAGCGCATCACGGCGGACCTCGGTGCCATGCCCGAAGCACCGCTGAAGATCATGATGAATGTGGCCAACCCGGAGCGCGCGTTCGACTTCGGCATGCTGCCCAACGCCGGCATCGACCTGGCCCGCCTGGAGATGATTATTGCCAGCCATATTGGCGTGCATCCCAAGGCCTTGCTGGAATACGCCAAGCAGGACGCCGAGACCAAGGCCCGCATCGACGAACGCATGGCCGGCTACGCCGACCCGGTGTCGTTCTACGTCGACCGCCTGGGCGAAGGCATCGCCACCATCGCCGCCTCGGTCTACCCGAAGCCGGTAATCGTGCGCCTGTCGGACTTCAAGTCCAACGAGTACGCCGGCCTGATCGGCGGTTCGCGCTACGAGCCGCACGAGGAGAACCCGATGATCGGCTTCCGCGGCGCCAGCCGCTATGTCGATCCTAGCTTCGCCGAGTCGTTCGGACTGGAGTGCGAGGCAGTTAAGCACGTGCGCGAAACCATGGGCCTGGACAACGTCTGGGTGATGATCCCATTCGTGCGCACCCTGGCCGAAGGCCGCAAGGTGATCGAGGTGCTGGCCGCCAACGGCCTCAAGCAAGGCGAGCACGGGCTCAAGGTCATCATGATGTGCGAGGTGCCCTCCAACGCCCTGCTGGCCGACGAGTTCCTGGACATCTTCGATGGCTTCTCGATCGGCTCCAACGACCTGACCCAGCTCACCTTGGGCCTGGACCGCGATTCGTCCATTGTCGCCAGCCTGTTCGACGAGCGCGACCCGGCGGTGAAGAAGCTGCTCGCGATGGCCATCCAGACAGCCCGCGCCAAGGGCAAGTACATCGGCATCTGCGGCCAGGGTCCCAGCGATCACCCGGACCTGGCCGAATGGCTGATGGAACAGGGCATCGAGTCGGTATCGCTCAACCCGGACACCGTGGTCGACACCTGGCTGCGGCTGGCGAAGAAGAAAGCCGGCTGAGCCAACGCCGCGCGCTCGATCCAGTGACAACGAAGAGGCGGGGGTGACCCCGCCTTTTTCGTGTGCCGCGCTCCGTCGTGCAGTGCAGCTTGCCGGCGACCGCCATCGCCACTAGCGTCATACGGGTGTTTGAAGAGTCGCCGGGCGGCTCGGCAATCTGACCGCGACACCATCGGGCGCAGGAGGCAGCCCGCCGGCATCTATCAGCAGTACCTTTCAGGAACAGGCGATGCGCAGCACCACCGGGGGAGCACAGGCTGCCGACACGCGCAGTCGTCTGTTGCAGGCAGCCGAGCTGCTGTTCATCGAACGTGGATACGAGGCCCTTTCCCTGCGCCAGGTCACCGCTCGCGCGGGGGCCAACCTCGCCGCAGTGAACTATCACTTCGGCAGCAAGGACGCGATGCTCAAAGAGCTGCTTTCGCACCGGCTGGATCGCCTCAACGAAGAGCGCCTGCGCCTGCTCGATGCCTGCGAGGCCGGCGATAGCGTGCCCGATTGCGTAGCCATACTAGGCGTGCTGTTCGTGCCGGCTTTGCAGCTGGGTCGCGACCCGACTGGTGGACCGGCCTTCCTGCGCCTGCTCGGGCGCGTCTACAGCGATGCCTCGCCTTTTATCCGCGACCATCTGCAGCAGCACTACCGGCCGATCTTCGGGCGCTTCTTCGAGGCGTTTGCCCGCGCGCTGCCACAGCTGCCGCGCAGCGAGCTGGGCCTGCGCCTGCATTTCGCGCTCAAGTCGCTTTCGGGCGTGCTCGCGGCGGACGACATGGGCGAGCTGGTGGCCGAGCTCAGCATGGGCCAGGACATCAGCGACGCCGAACTCCTGGCGCGCCTAGTGGCCCTGGTCTCTCCGGCACTCACCGCGCCGCTGGGCACGCCACAGCAGATCGCGGTGATCGATCGCCTGATCCAGCTCAGCCATCGCAACGGCAGCGACACCCGCGCGCGCAGCCCGGAATCCCCCGGACGCGCCAACGTCTCGCCGCTCGGCATCTGATCCTCCTCGGCCGCACAAGAAAAAAGCCCCGCATCGCTGCGAGGCTTTTGTCGTTTTGGCGGAGAGGGTGGGATTCGAACCCACGGTACGCTTACACGTACGCCTGATTTCGAGTCAGGTACATTCGACCACTCTGCCACCTCTCCAAAGGGGTCACACGGTGGTCCGCGCGAGCCGGTAATCATACGCATGCCCGTGAGCCGTGACAACTGGGTGCCGCATCCGGCATGCTGCCGTGATTCGCCGGCAGCACACCCATGATCGAATTCGGACACGGAACCCACGTCGGACTGCGCCGCACGCGTAACGAAGACACCTACTACGCCGATCCCGCGCTCGGCCTGTTCCTGGTCGCCGACGGCATGGGCGGTCATCAGCATGGGGAAGTGGCGTCGGCGCTGGCGCGCGATGTCGTGGTGGCGGAGGTCCGCAACGGGGCACCCCTGATCGATGCCGTGCGCACGGCAGCCAGCCGACTGGAAGCGCATGCCCGCAAGAGCCGCGATGCACTGCCGATGGGCACCACGTTGGCCGCGCTGCGGATCCGCGACGAGGCCTATGAGCTGGCCTGGGTCGGCGACAGTCGCATCTATGCGCTCGACGATCAGTTCCGGCAGGTCAGCCACGACCACTCGCTGGTCCAGGAGCTGATCAACGCCGGCCGGCTGGATCCGGAGCTGGCCGCGCGTCACCCCCAACGCAATGTGCTCACGCAGGCGCTGGGAATCACCACCGCCGAGCAGCTCCACATTGGCGTGGCGCGCGGTGCCTGTCGCGCCGGAATCGGCTTCCTGCTCTGTACGGACGGGCTCACCGAGGGCCTGGATGACGCGGCCCTCGCACGGCTGGTACAGCGCACGGATCTGGCAGCGCAGGAGTGCGTGGACCACCTGCTGCTGGACGGCCTGGAAGCCAGCGGCAGCGACAACCTGACCGTGATCCTGGTGCGCCTGAGCTGACCGGATCGTCAGACCGCCGCAGGCGGTTCGCGCCGCCACAGGCTGGTGCCACCGGCGCTCTTGTCCAGCGCATCGAGCCGCTTTTCGTGTGCCGCCAGTTCCTCGGCATCGGCACGCAGCACGCGCGGGCGGCGCAGCAGTTCGACCGGCACGATGATCGCGGTGCGCTCTTCTTCGCCGGGCTTGTCGAAGCCCAGGTCGAGTGCGACCTGCCCCGAGGTCATCGCGATATAGACGTCCGCGAGCAGATGGCAGTCGATCAGGCCGCCGTGCAGTTCGCGCGCCGAGTTGTCCACGCCCAGCCGCTTGCACAAGGCATCCAGGCTGTTGCGCTGCCCCGGATAGCGCTCGCGCGCCATCGCCAGCGTGTCCAGCACACTGCAGCGCTGCTGAATGGTGCCGGGCGAGGTGGGCAGGCGGGCCAGTTCGGCGTTGAGAAAGCCCAGGTCGAACGCGGCGTTGTGGATGATCAGCTCGGCGCCGTCGATGAAGGCCAGGAACTCGTCCACCACATCGCCGAAACGCGGCTTGTCGAGCAGGAAGTCGTCCTCGATGCCGGTGACCTGACGAGCCCCTTCGTCGATCGTCCGATCGGGGTTGAGGTAGGTCTGATAGCGCCGCCCGGTCAGACGCCGCTCCACCATTTCGATGCAGGCGATTTCGATCAGCCGGTGCCCCTGGCGCACCTCCAGGCCGGTGGTTTCGGTATCGAGAACGATCTGCCTCATGGCTTGCCCCGAAATTGTTCGGCCTGTTCACGGGCGGCCACGTCAACCCGCTCGTTCTCCACATGGCCGTTGTGGCCACGCACCCACTGCCAGCGCACGGCGTGTGGAGCGCTCGCCTCGGACAGCCGCTGCCACAGATCCTGGTTTTTCACCGGCTTGCGGTCCGCCGTGCGCCAGCCATTGGCTCGCCACTTGGGAACCCACTCCTCGATGCCCTGCATCACGTAGCGGGAGTCGGTGATGAGGTGGACCTTGCACGGCCGCTTCAGGGCCTCCAGCGCCGCGATCGCGGCCATCAGCTCCATGCGGTTGTTGGTGGTATCACGTTCGCCGCCGGCGAGCATGCGCTCGGTGCCCTTGGAGCGCAGCAGCGCGGCCCAGCCGCCCGGCCCGGGATTGCCCAGACAGGCACCATCGGTAAAAGCTTCCACTTCGGTCAACGTCGATCCTCGTTCATTGCAGCCGCGCAGGCCGTGTTGCGTCGTGCCCCTGGCGCGAGCCCGGCATCGGCCGGCGCGCGCAGCGCTCGCGGCACCAGCCGGATGGGCGTTACAGCTTGCCGGCGCTTGCGGGCCAGCAACACGTAGCCGCCCCCGATCGCCTCGGTCAGCCATGGCATGCCACCGCCACCCGGCACAGCGTGACCGACACGCCGCACGCACTCCACCTGCATCGCATGGCGGCGTAGCCATTCGCCAACCTGCAGCGGCATATGCAGGCGCAGCGACTGGCCCCGCCCATGCCACACCATCCACGGCGTCCACAGGCTGAGCGGATGTACGCCGCTCAACACCAGCAGCCCGCCGGGCGAGAGGACGCGAGCCCCCTCCTCCAGCATGGGTTGCGGAAGCGCCGACGCCTCCAGCGCATGACGCAGGATCACCAGCTCGAAAGCATCGTCGACGAACGGCAGGGGCTCATCGACGCGAGCGTGCAGGTCGCCAACGTACCGATCGCCAGCGAGCCTCAGGTGCGTCCAGCACGACAGCAGGGGGAGCGCCGGCGGCCGATCCTGCATTGCTGCGGACACGAGCAGCCCGTGGTCACCGGTGCAACGCTGCAATTCCGGCAGCAGGTCGCGCGCTTCGTCTGCCAGCAGTTGCCGCAGGGGCGCACTGGCATAGATGTCGGAACAGGCAGCGGACATGCGGTACATCCGGTGATGGGCCGACAAAGTGTAGCCGCTGGCGGCATCGACAGGCAGCGTTGGGCGCCCGTCCGGGTTAACACCCCACTAACGAGCAGCCGGAAAGCCGCGGTTATAGTCGGCGGCCCGGTGCACCGGGCCAAGGCTTCCGCGGTGCATCCCCATGTGGAGACGGACGTGCATCTGCTTGCGCTACCGGCCCTGGCCGACAACTACATCTGGCTGCTGCACGACGGTGATGGCAACGCGCTGGTGGTGGATCCCGGCGAAAGTGAACCGGTAGAGAGGGCGCTGGTCGAGCATCACCTGCAACTGCGGGCCATCCTGCTCACCCACCATCATCAGGACCACATCGGCGGCGTCGTCGCGCTGCGCGAACGATATGGTGCGGTGGTTTATGCGCCCGAAGATGCGCGTATCGATACATGCGATGTCCGGGTCGGCGATGGCGATACAGTGAGCCTGGCTGCGCCAGCCACACGCTTCGAGGTGATGGCCGTGCCCGGGCATACGCTCAGCCATATCGCTTATACCGGCGAAGGCCACCTGTTCTGCGGTGACACACTTTTCAGCCTCGGTTGCGGACGCCTGTTCGAGGGATCGCCGGCACAGATGCTCGCGTCGCTCGACCGCCTGGCCGCCCTCCCCGGCGACAGCCTGGTCTGCTGCGCACACGAGTACACCGCGGCCAACGGCCGTTTTGCCTCGACCGTCGACACGGCCAATGCGAGCCTGTCGGCCCGGCTCGCCGAGGTCGCGCAGCGACGCGAGCACGATCTGCCTACGGTGCCGGTGCCGCTGGAGATGGAGCGGGCAACCAATCCTTTCCTGCGCATCGATCAGCCCGCACTCGTAGCCTGGGCCATGGCGCAAGGCGCTCCGGCGCACGACAGGGTGGCCCGATTCGCAACACTGCGCGCGACCAAGGACGCGTTTCGCGGATGACCGGCTCCCGTGCCCGCTTGGCGAAACCCCTTGCGCCACTGCTCGCGGCGCTGCTGGCCGCGTGTGCTGCCCCCTCACCCCGGCCGTCGCCCGCGCCCCACCCAGCGCCGCGGGGCCCAGGCGCCCAGGTGGCCACACCGTCCCTCTCGGCTCCTGCCGAAGAACCGCCGACGGTGGGTGCGCCGTCGAGCGAACCGTGGGATCGACTGCGCGCCACCTTCGCCATGGCCGACTGCGACAGCGATCCGGCCGTGCAGGCGTGGGCACGCCGCTACACCGCCAACCCGCGCCGCTTCGAGCAGCACCTGGCGCAGTCCCTGCCACGCCTGCGCTTTATCCAGGAGATTGCCGAGAAGCATCAGGTGGCCGGCGAGTTCGTGCTGCTGCCCTGGGTGGAGAGTCGCTACCTGCCAGTGCAGGGGCGCGGTCGCCAACCGGCCGGCATGTGGCAGCTCGTTCCGGCGACGGCCGGCTCGCTGGGGCTGCGGGTAAACCGGCATTTCGACGGTCGCATGGACGTGGCCGCCGCCACCGAGGCGGTGATGAGCATGCTTCGCCGCTATCAGGACCAGTTCCAGGATTGGCGCCTCACCGACTACGCCTACAACGCGGGCGAATTCGCGGTGCGCAAGCTCGTTGCCCGGCACGGCGCGCCTGCTGAGCAACCGGTGGTGCCGAAACTGCCGGTACGGAACGTGACGCGCGAACACCTGGTCAAACTGCTGGCGATCGCCTGCGTGGTGCGCCAGCCCGATCGCTTCCACGTCCAGCTCCCTACGCTCGCCGCCGAGCAGCATCTGGTTGCCGTGCCGATCAAGAAGGCGATGTCGATGTCCAGCGCGGCGCAGCACGCCGGCATGAGCGTGGACGCGCTTCGCGACTACAACGCCGCCTTCCTCAACAACCGCATCGATCCGGACTACGCGCACACCTTGATGCTGCCCGGCGACCGGGTCGACCAGTTTGTGGAAGCGATGCAGCACATCGATGCTTCGGCAGCCACGGGGGACGTCGATCCCGCGCCTACCGCAGTGAGAGCCACCCATACCGTGCGCCCGGGAGAGAGCCTCTGGACCATCGCCAGGCGCTGTGGCGTCGCAGTGAAGCAGCTCAAGCGATGGAACCGTCTGCATGACGATCGCGTCCGTCCGGGACAAGTGCTGCAGCTCACCGCGCCCTGAGCGACAGCTACCAGGGAGCCACGGCGCAGCACCAACAAAAAAAGCGACCCGCAGGTCGCTTTTTTCATGGCCGCAGCCGTAGTACTACCTCAACCCTCAGAGGCGGTCCTTGGCGATGGTGATCTCGTTCGCAGCCTTTTCCTGCTCGATGAATTCGTACGCCGCCTCGGTGCCGTAGGCCTTCACCATCTGGCCGCGCAGCACCTTGAGATCCTCCGGCCGCACCTTGCTCATGTCGGCGCCCTCCACCTTGTCCAGCGCTAGCAGCGCGTAGCTGCCGTCGGCCATTTCCACCGACGCATACTGCGGCTTGTCCGCCGCCGGATGCGGCATCAGGAAGGCCTTCTCCTCGAGCTCGGGCGGCAGCCCGGGCTGCGAGCGGACGACACCGTCGGCCGTCTGCACGCTGGCCTGCACCGATGCGGCAACGGCGTCGAACTTTTCGCCCTTCGCCAAGCGTGCGAGCAGCGCGTCGGCCTGCTTCTTGGCCGCCGCCGTCTCACGCTCTGCCAGCACCTTCTGACGAACCGTGTCCTTCACCTCGGCCAACGGCTTGGCCGCCGCCGGCAGATGCTTGTCCACACGGATGACGACCGCGTGGCCGGTGCCCAGATCGATCAGGTTGGAGTTGTTGCCCTGGGCCAGCACGTCATCGCTGAAGGCAGCCTTCAGGACTTTCGGGTCGGCCGCGATCCCGGTGCCGCCAGCGCGGGAGAACGGCTCGGTGGACTTGATGGTGAGGCCCAGTTCCTGTGCGGCCGGATCGAGCGACGCAGGGCTCTGGTAGGTCTTGTCGGTCAGCTTGCCGGCCAGCTCGTTGAATGCGCGCTCGCGCGAACCCGACTGCGCTTCCTTGGCCAGCTCATCACGAACCTCTTCGAACGGCTTGGCCGCACCGCTGCGGACGTCGCGCAGCCAGATCACGTGATAACCCTCGTCGGACAGCACCGGCTGCGAGATCTGGCCCTTTTGCATCTTGAACAGCGCATCGTCGAAAGCGGCGTTGGCCACGCCCTTCTCCAGCCACCCCAGATCGCCACCAGCGCGCTTGGAGCCCAGGTCGTCCGAATCCTTCTGCGCCAGCTGCGCGAAGTCGCCCGGATTCGCTTCCGAAGCGATCTTCTGTGCCTTGGTCAGCGCTGCCTTCTGCTGCTCCGGCGTCGCGTTCTTCGGCACGTTGATCAAGATGTGCGACACGAGACGCTGCTCGGGCTGCACGAATTTCTGCTTCTCGTCCTCGTAGCGCTTGCGCAGCTCCTCATCCGAAGGCTGCACCGCCGGCTTAAGATCCGCCTCGTTGACTTCGAGGTACTGCAACGACACCTGCTCCGGTGTCACGAACTCATCCTTGTGCTGCGCGTAGTAGCTGGCGATCTGCTCGTCAGTCACAGCAGCATCGTCGGTCTTGGGCTGCGGCAGCTGCGCATAGCGCACGGTGCGGCGCTGCAGGCGCAGGTTGATGTAGCGGTCGAGATCGGCATCCGTGACGATCGTGCTGGCGGTGATCGCATCGGGAATCAGCCCCGGCTCGAGCGAAGCACGGATCTCGCTCTCGAACATGGCCGGCGTCTTGCCCTGCATGGAGAGCACGGTGCGATAGGTGGTGGGGTCGAACTGACCGTCCAGCTGAAACGCCGGAATCGACGCGATGAAATCGCGCACGGCTTGGTTCGAAACCACCAGGCCGAGGTCGTCGTTGGCCTTGGCCAAAACCTTCTCATCGATCAGCTGGTTGAGCACCTGCAGCTTCATGCCCGGCTGCTCGAACACGCTGCCGTCGAAGCTGTCACCCTGCTCGGCGCTGGCGCGCTGGCGCAGCTGATTCAGGCGCTCGGTGAACTGCTGTTGGCTGATTTCCTGTTTGCCGACCTTTGCCACGAACGTGTCGTTACGTGACATGAAGTACGACTCGATGCCAAAGAAGGACATGGCAAAGACGGCTATGCCCAGAATGACGATGGACGGCCACCCGTGCATCTTGTTACGCAGAGCCTGCAGCATGGAGATGTTCCCGAGGATCGTGTTCGGCGCACGAAGCGCGCGGTGCTCAAATGACAAGGGCGCCACGCGGGCGCCCTTGCTAACTCTGGCGGAGCGGACGGGACTCGAACCCGCGACCTCCGGCGTGACAGGCCAGCATTCTAACCAACTGAACTACCGCTCCGCATTTTTCTGGTGGGTGCTGTAGGGATCGAACCTACGACCCTCGCCTTGTAAGGGCGACGCTCTACCGCTGAGCTAAGCACCCGAAACTAAGCAGCTAGCCGCTTAGTTTAGGGCATCCTTCAGGGTCTTGCCAGCCTTGAAAGCCGGGACCTTCGAGGCCTTGATCTTGATCGTCTCGTTGGTGCGCGGGTTGCGACCCGTGCGAGCAGCGCGCTTGCGGACGGTGAAGGTGCCGAAGCCGACGACCGACACGTCGTCACCCTTCTTGAGGGCCTTCTGCACGGTTTCGAAGAACGCCTCGAGGGCGCGACCGGCGTCAGCCTTGGTCAGTTCGGCTTTGTCGGCAATCGCATTGATCAGATCAGTTTTATTCATTGAGACACTCCCTTAAACGGTTTGCGGCCCGCGTGGTCAGTTGGGACTGAGACAACGCCGACATGGATGATTGGCTCCGCTAGGCGCCGTCCGCTACCCCGCATCACTGCGCGAAAAACGAAGGCGCGGGGATTGCGGTACGCCTTTATACCAGTGGCTCGCGCGAATCCGCAATACAAGTTGCAGCAAGGCTTTCCAGGGATATGGAGGTGTCCGTCGGCAGGTCCTCCGGCGCTTGACAGCGGCAGCGAAAATAGCACCGGAATCGTGAGCATGTTGCACCTGCAGCAATGAAAAACGCCCGAACATGCCGGGCGTTCCTCATGAAGCAGTTCGGTGGCCGCTCAGTGGGTTCGTGACGGACTACCTGCGGGGTCTTCCGACTTCACCTCCACCTTACCGATGTCTCCCGCCGCAGCGCTCGTCGGCTGAAGCGGGTGCTCCAGCGCGATGTCGAGCACCTCGTCGATCCAGCGCACCGGATGGATCTCGAGCGAAGCGGTAATGTTGGCCGGGATGTCCGCCAGGTCCTTCTTGTTTTCCTCGGGGATGATCACCGTAGTGATGCCACCACGGTGAGCCGCGAGCAGCTTCTCCTTGAGCCCGCCAATCGGCAGCACGCGACCGCGTAGGGTGATCTCGCCGGTCATCGCCACTTCGGAGCGAACCGGTACACGCGTCAGCACCGAGACCAGCGCCGTGCACATGGCGATACCTGCGCTGGGGCCATCCTTCGGAGTCGCTCCTTCGGGCACGTGAATGTGCATGTCGAGCTTCTGGTAGAACTCCGGATCGATGCCCAATGCCTCGGCGCGTGCGCGCACCACCGACAGCGCCGCCTGGATCGACTCCTTCATCACATCGCCCAGTTGGCCGGTGTGCACCAGCTTACCCTTGCCCGGCACCACCGACGCCTCGATGCTGAGCAGATCACCACCGACCTGCGTCCAAGCCAAACCGGTCACCAGTCCGATTTCGTTCTGCAATTCCTTGCGGCCGAAGTCGAAGCGGCGCACGCCCAGGTAGTGCTCCAGGTTCTCCCCGGTCACGACGACGCCTGACGCCTTCTTCTTCGCCTTGATCTTGGCGCCCTTGGCCTTGGCGCTGGCGGCCTTGACCTCGCCGAGGGTCAGTTCCTTCACGACCTTGCGGCAGATCTTGGAGATCTCGCGCTCGAGGTTGCGCACACCCGATTCGCGCGTGTAGTACCTGACGATGTCGCGCACGGCGGCCGCATCCACGCTCAGCTCCTCTGGCTTCAGGCCATTGGCCTTGAGCTGCTTGGGCAACAGGTAGCGCTGGGCGATGGCGAGCTTTTCATCCTCGGTGTAGCCCGGAATGCGGATGACCTCCATGCGATCGAGCAGCGGCCCGGGGATGTTCAGCGAGTTGGCCGTAGCAATCCACATCACCTCGGAGAGGTCCAGGTCCACCTCGAGATAGTGATCGTTGAAGGCATGGTTCTGTTCGGGGTCCAGCACCTCGAGCAGCGCCGACGACGGATCGCCGCGGAAGTCCATCGACATCTTGTCGATCTCGTCCAGAACGAACAGGGGGTTCTTCGCGCCGACCTTATTCAGGTTCTGCACGATGCGCCCCGGCATCGAGCCGATATAGGTGCGGCGATGGCCCCGAATCTCGGCCTCGTCACGCACGCCGCCCAAGCTCATGCGAACGAACTTGCGGTTGGTCGCCTTGGCGATCGACTGGCCGAGCGAGGTCTTGCCCACGCCGGGCGGGCCGACCAGGCAGAGGATCGGACCCTTCATCGCATTCACACGCTGCTGCACCGCGAGGTACTCGAGAATGCGCTCCTTGACCTTCTCCAGGCCGAAGTGATCGGCGTCGAGCACTTCCTGGGCAAGTTGCAGATCCTTGCGCACCTTCGAGCGCTTCTTCCACGGCACACCGACCAGCCAGTCGAGGTAGTTGCGCACCACTGTCGCCTCGGCCGACATCGGCGACATCTGCTTGAGCTTGTTGAACTCCTGGCGCGCCTTGGCCAGCACCATCTTCGGCATACCGGCCGCGTCGATCTTGCGCTGAAGTTCCTCAACTTCGTTGGGGCCTTCCTCGCCCTCGCCCAGCTCCTTCTGGATCGCCTTCATCTGCTCGTTGAGGTAGTACTCGCGCTGGCTCTTTTCCATCTGCGACTTCACCCGGCCGCGGATGCGCTTCTCCACCTGCTGCAGATCCATCTCGCCATCGACCAGGCCGATCAGCAGCTCCAGCCGCTGGCCGACATCGGCCGTTTCCAGCACCTTCTGTTTGTCGGCCATGCGCACCGACAGATGGGCGGCGATCGAATCGGCCAGGCGAGACGGATCCTCGATGCCCGACAACGTGGCGAGCACCTCCGGCGGCAGCTTGCGGCTTTGCTTGACCAACTGCTCGAACAGCGACGTCAGCGTTCGCGACACCACGTCGAGTTCCCGCTCCTTAGAGCTGTAGACCGGCTCGATGACGTGCGAGCGCGCGGTGAGCATCCCGCCCTCGTCCTGGTAACTCTCGATCGCCACGCGCGCCTGGCCTTCGACCAACACCTTCACGGTGCCATCGGGCAACTTCAACAACTGCAGTACACCGGCAAGCGTTCCCACCTGGTGCAGGTCGGCAATCTCGGGATCGTCGATGTCCGGACTCTTCTGGGCAACCAGCAAGATCTGGCGCTCGCCCTCCATCGCACGTTCGAGCGCGCGCATGGATTTGTCGCGACCCACAAATAGCGGGATCACCATGTGGGGATAGACCACCACGTCACGCAGAGGCAGCACCGGCAGTGCGTCGAGCGGCGCCGGCTTTCCGGTGGTCGCGGTAGTGGAAGAGGCGTTCTTTGCCATGGAAATCTCTCGAGTCTGGCCTGTCACCGACACTGCGCCGGGGACCTTATCCCGTCAAGTGGAGGCAGCGGGACTTCCGCGCAAGTCCGTGACAGGCATTGAAAAAGAAAAAAGCCCGGCCATGGCCGGGCTCTTGCATCAGTGCGTTCAGCGCAGTCAGGCGGCGCCGCCGCCCTCTCCCACCGCTCGCTGCTGCAGGTTGCCGCGATAGATGAGATAAGGCTCTGCCTGACCCTCGATGACGGCGTCGTCGACCACTACCTTGCTCACGTGCTCCAGCGACGGCAGCTCGTACATGGTGTCGAGCAGCACCTGCTCAAGGATCGTGCGCAGACCGCGCGCGCCGGTCTTGCGCTTGAGCGCCTTGCGCGCGATCGCCTGCAGGGCTTCGGGCCGGAACTCCAGCTCGGCGCCCTCCATCTCGAACAGCTTGCGGAACTGCTTGGTCACCGCGTTCTTCGGCTCGGTGAGAATCTTCACGAGCGCCGCTTCGTCCAGCTCGTCCAGCGTGGCCACCACCGGCAGGCGTCCCACGAACTCCGGAATCAGGCCGAAACGCACCAGATCCGCCGGCTCGACATCCGCCAGCACCTTGCCGAGGTTGGAGGTACGTTCCTTGGAGCGCACCTCGGCCGAGAAGCCGATCCCGGTGGTCTCGGAACGCTGCTGGATCACCTTCTCCAGACCAGCGAACGCGCCACCACAGATGAACAGGATGTTCTTGGTGTCCACCTGCAGGAACTCCTGCTGCGGATGCTTGCGCCCGCCTTGCGGCGGCACCGAGGCCAGCGTGCCCTCGATCAGCTTCAACAGGGCCTGCTGCACGCCTTCACCGGACACGTCGCGGGTGATCGACGGGTTCTCGCTCTTGCGCGAAATCTTGTCGATCTCGTCGATGTAGACGATGCCGGACTGCGCCTTCTCGACGTCGTAGTCGCACTTCTGCAGCAGCTTCTGGATGATGTTCTCGACGTCCTCGCCGACGTAGCCTGCCTCGGTAAGCGTCGTGGCATCGGCGATCGTGAAAGGCACGTTCAGCAGCCGCGCCAGGGTCTCCGCCAGCAACGTCTTGCCGGAGCCAGTAGGCCCGATCAGCAGAATGTTGGACTTGCCCAGCTCGATGTCATCGCTCTTCTGACGCGACTCCATCCGCTTGTAGTGGTTGTAGACCGCGACGGCCAGCGCCTTCTTCGCGCGCGTCTGCCCGACCACGTACTGGTCGAGGGTCTCCATGATTTCACGGGGCTTGGGCAGCTGCGTGCGACCGGAGGCCGCCTTCTCTTCGAGCTCTTCGCGGATGATGTCGTTGCAGAGCTCCACGCATTCGTCGCAGATGAACACGGACGGACCCGCGATCAGCTTGCGCACTTCATGCTGGCTCTTGCCGCAGAAGGAGCAGTAGAGAATCTTGCCGCTGTCGGTGGAACGCCCCTGCCGCTCGTCGCTCATGCTTGTGATCCTGCCAGTAACTCGGTTTCCGACCCGAGAATAACACAGCGCTCCGCGCCTGAATCCAGACGCAGAGCCCGGGAAAAACAGCTCTTGTGTGGCCTGATCAGGCCGACTTGACGGTATCGACCGCCCGGCGGTCCAGCACGGAGTCGATCAGGCCGTACTCCTTCGCCGCCTCGGCGCTCATGAAGCGATCACGCTCCATGTCACGCTCGATCTTCTCCAGCGGCTGCCCGGTGTGATCGACGTAGATCTGGTTCAGTCGACGACGCAGGTACAGGATCTCCTGCGCCTGGATCTCGATGTCCGTGGCCTGGCCGCGGGCACCGCCGGACGGCTGGTGGATCATCACCCGCGAGTTGGGCAACGAATAGCGCTTGCCCTTGGCGCCAGCCATCAACAACAACGAAGCCGCGCTGCAGGCCTGACCGATGCACATGGTGCTGACGTCGGGCTTGATGAACTGCATCGTGTCGTAGATCGCCAGCCCCGCGGTCACCGCACCGCCCGGGCTGTTGATGTACAGATGAATGTCCTTCTCGGGGTTTTCCGATTCCAGGAACAGCATCTGCGCCACCAGCAGGTTGGCGACGTGATCGTTCACCTCGCCAACCAGGAAGATCACCCGCTCCTTAAGGAGGCGGGAGTAGATGTCATACGAGCGCTCACCGCGGGCCGTCTGCTCGACGACCATGGGCACCAGGTTGAGATTCTTGATCGGATCCATGGTCATCTGTGCGGCACTCCGGTAATTGGCCTGATGGAACAACCCGAGGATACGCGGCTCAGGCACCCGCCGGACGCATCACCTCGTCGAAGCTCAGGCTCTGGGCGGTGGTGTTGGCGTGTTCAGCCACCCACTCGGCTACCTGGTCTTCCATCACGCGGTTCTGCAGTCCCGACATCAGTTGGGGATCGGAGTTGTACAGTTCAATGACCTGCTCGGGCTCTTCGTAGGTCGAGGCGATCGCGGCGAGCTGCTCGGCAACCCGCTTACGGTCGATCACCAGCGACTGCTTGCGCGCGATCTCGCCCATCAGCAGACCGGCCAGCACCCGCTTGCGCGCCATCGGCGCCGCCGCCTCGATCAGCTGCGGCGGGGGCTGCTGACCCTTCGGCACGCTGCCGGCCGCCAGCGCGCGAGCCTCCGACTGCACCATCAGGTTCGGCACGTCGACGGTCGCATAGGTCTCGGCGAGCTTCTCGGCCACTTCGGACTTCAGCCGCGCCATCAAAGTGGCCTTCAGCTCGCGCTCCAGGTTCGCGCGGACTTCCTTGCGGAACGTCTCCAGATCGCCGTCGGCAATGCCGAACAGCTTGGCGAACTCCGCGTCCACCTCCGGCAACTGCGGCTCCTGCACCTTGACGATGCTGAAGCTGACCTTGGCTGTCTTGCCCGCCAGTTGCTCGTTGCGGAAATCGGCCGGGAAATCGATGTCGGCCTCGAACGACTCATCGGCCTTGCGACCGGTGAGCGCCTCGTCCAGCGCCTTGAACAGGGTGCCCGAACCCAGCACGCTGCCGGCGCGCTCCAGGCCGTCAGCCGGGAAGCGGTAATCACCCGCCTGGGCGGCGTACTCGAACATCACGAAATCGCCTTCCTTCGACGCGCGATCCACGGCATCGAAGGTGCGGCGCTGCTGGCGCAGCGTCTCGATCATCTTCTCGATATCCGCGTCGGATACCTCGGCCACCGGGCGCTGGATCGCCAGCGTGGACACGTCGATCGTCGGGAACTCCGGCATCACCTCGAAGGTGGCCGTGTACGCGATTTCGCCGTTCTCCGGCTTGCCGGTCGTGTCGATGGACGGGTTCGCGACCGGGCGCAGATTTTCCTTGTCGAAAGCCTCGCGCAGGGTGCTGCCGATCAGGTCCGAAAGCACCTCGCCACGCACCTGGGCGCCAAAACGCTGCTGGATGACGGTGGTCGGCACTTTGCCGGGACGGAAGCCCTTGAGGCGAACCGTGCGGCCCATTTCCGCAATGCGCGCGCTGACCTGCGACTCGTAGCGCTCAGCAGGAAACTTCACCGTGAGCTTGCGCTCGAGCTTGCCGACGTTCTCAACCGAAACCTGCATGACGACTCCTGAATGACCTTCGATAACGGGCCCGGCGAGGGCACCGCGGCGGCATGTTCGCCACCGGCAACGTGAAAACAGCAAGGGATTGGTGCGAAAGGCGGGACTCGAACCCGCACGGTGTTACCCGCCAGAACCTAAATCTGGTGCGTCTACCAGTTCCGCCACTTTCGCTCCGCATCGTCAAAGCACCGTAAGCGGCAGATTTCACGAGCAATTTGCCCCAAGGCGACAGCCTTCGGACAAGTCGTTCGCGCACTCTGCAGAGCGGCCCTAAGTCGATGATTCCCTTACACGAAAGCCCGGTATTCTAGGGTCGCGCCAGCCTGTAGCACAAGCGCCTGACCGAGCATCGGCGCCCCGCCGACGGCACCCCAGAAAAGCAAAACGCCGGTCGATGTCGACCGGCGTCCTGGTTTCAGTGGTGGGCCGTGTAGGATTCGAACCTACGACCAATTGATTAAGAGTCAACTGCTCTACCAGCTGAGCTAACGGCCCTGAAACTTTAAATTTGGGGTGAGCGATGGGATTCGAACCCACGACATCCGGAATCACAATCCGGGACTCTAACCAGCTGAGCTACGCCCACCATAAAACACTTTGTTGGCGCGCCCGACAGGACTCGAACCTGCAACCGTCGGCTTAGAAGGCCGATGCTCTATCCGGTTGAGCTACAGGCGCAGTCACCGCACGGAAGGGCCTAGCGTGGTCGGGGCAGAGGGATTCGAACCCCCGACTTTTGCGTCCCAAACGCAACGCTCTACCAGACTGAGCTATACCCCGCCAAAAACATCGATCACGTTCGCTGCGCGAAGCTTTCAAATGTACGGGTGACGTGCCGCTCAGTCAATCCGTATACGAGCACACCGAACCAACTTGCCGTTCGGCCCGCTGGGCAATCCACCGCCCCGCGGTTCGGAAGCATCCGCGAACGAACGATTCCTGGATGAAGATGGCGCGCCCGGAGAGATTCGAACTCCCGACCGCCTGGTTCGTAGCCAGGTACTCTATCCAGCTGAGCTACGGGCGCACACTTCAAACATTCTGCCTTGGCTTGCTCACCCACCAAAGTGAAGAGCGCCGAAGCAAGAAGCGGAATTATTCAGATACAGCCGCCAGGCGTCAACACCTTTTTTGATTTTTTTGTTGCGCGGTTGCGCCTGCCCTCCCCGTATACGAGCGTGGAGTCGGGTAGCGCATCGCCGTTTGGCCATCCAAACGAGAACGCCGCGAAATCCGCGGCGTTGTGGAAGGCCCCCGATGGTTCGCTGCAGATCGATCAGCTCTGAACTGCGGGATTGCCCACCTTGCTCGAACCCGTATCGCCCCGCGGTGGCAGCGGCGGCACCGGGCCACCCGGTCCACTCTTCGACCAGTCCGCCGGCGGGCCAGGCACCCGCCCAGCCATGATCTCGTCGATCTGGTGCGCGTCGATGGTCTCGTACTGGAGCAAGGCCTCAGCCATCACGTGCAGCTTGTCGATGTTGTCGGTCAGCAACTGCTTGCTGCGCGCATACGCGCGATCGAGGATACCGCGCACCACTGCGTCGATCTTGCTCGCGGTCTCGTTCGAGATGCTCTTGTGCTGGGTTACCGAGCGCCCCAGGAACACCTCGTCCTCGTCCTCGCCATAGGTGATGGGACCCAGTTCGTCCGAGAGCCCCCACTTGGTGGCCATGTTGCGGGCCATCTTGGTAGCCCGCTCGATGTCGTTGGATGCGCCGGTGGTGACCTTGTCGGCGCCGAAGATCAGCTCCTCCGCCACGCGACCACCGTACAGCGAGCAAAGCTGCGACTGGATAGCCACGCGATTGATGCTGTACTTGTCGTTCTCGGGCAGATACATCGTCACGCCCAGGGCACGGCCGCGAGGAATGATGGTGACCTTGTAGACAGGGTCATGCTCAGGGACAAGGCGACCCACGATCGCGTGCCCGGCCTCGTGGTAGGCGGTGAGCTTCTTCTCGTCCTCACTCATCGCCATCGAGCGGCGCTCGGCACCCATCAGAATCTTGTCGCGCGCCTTGTCCAGGTGGCTCATGCGCACTTCGCGCGCATTTTCGCGCGCGGCGAACAACGCTGCCTCATTGACCAGGTTGGCCAGGTCGGCGCCGGAGAACCCAGGTGTACCGCGCGCAATCACCATCGCGTTGACGTCGCTAGCCATCGGCACCTTGCGCAAGTGCACCTGAAGAATCTGTTCACGCCCCTTCACGTCGGGCAACCCGACGACGACCTGGCGATCGAAACGACCCGGACGCAGCAGCGCCGGATCGAGCACGTCCGGGCGATTGGTGGCCGCGATGACGATGATGCCTTCGGTGCCTTCGAAGCCATCCATTTCCACCAGCAGCTGATTGAGCGTCTGCTCACGCTCGTCGTGGCCGCCACCCAAGCCGGCGCCGCGATGGCGGCCGACCGCATCGATCTCGTCGATGAAGATGATGCACGGCGCGTGCTTCTTGGCCTGCTCGAACATGTCGCGCACGCGACTGGCGCCCACGCCGACGAACATCTCGACGAAGTCCGAGCCGGAGATCGAGAAGAACGGCACCTTGGCCTCGCCCGCAATGGCCTTGGCGAGAAGGGTCTTGCCCGTACCGGGCGGGCCCACCATCAGCACACCACGGGGAATCTTGCCGCCCAACTTCTGGAATTTGCCCGGATCACGCAGGAACTCGACCAGCTCGCCAACCTCTTCCTTGGCCTCGTCGCAACCGGCGACGTCGCTGAAGTTCACCTTGACCTGGTCCTCGCCCTGCAGCTTGGCGCGCGATCGGCCAAAGCTCATCGCACCGCGGCCACCGCCGCCCGACTGCATCTGGCGCATGAACCAGATGAATACGCCGGCGATCAGGATCACTGGCAGCCAGCTCACCAGCAGGCTGACCAGCGAGAAGCCGGGCGCCGAGTCCTGACGAACCTCAACCCCCTTGTCCTGCATCTGCTTGATCACGGTGTTGGTGGAGAAGCCCAACACGGGCGCCACCGTACGGAAGCTGGTGCCGTCCTTGAGCTTGCCACTGATCGTGGCCGGGGTTTCCGCGCTGATGTTGGCGTTGGACACATTGCCGTTGTCCACGTTCTGCACGAACGCGCTGTAGGGCAGATCGGACGATGCGCCGCCATGGGGATTGAAGCTCTGGAACACGGCGATGAGTACCACCGCGATGATCAGCCAGAGCAGGAGGTTTTTAGCCATCTCGTTCATACGCGGTTTCCGCCCGGTTGCGCACCGCCGGCCTTCAGACCAACGGCCAGCGCGTACACCTCCCGCGAACGCGCGCGGGAAGCCTTAGGTTTACGCATAGTCACGCGCGAAAAGTCCGCACGCAAGCTACGAAGGTAATCATCGAAGCCCGTGCCCTGGAACAACTTGATCAGGAACGAACCACCGGGCTTGAGCCACTGCCGACTGAAGTCCAGCGCCAGCTCAGCCAGATCCATCGAGCGGATCTGGTCCGCAAGGGCCACGCCACTCATATTGGGGGCCATGTCCGACAGCACAAGATCGACCTTCTGGTTGTCCAGCCGGGCTTCAAGCTGCGACAACACGTCTGCCTCGCGGAAGTCGCCCTGCAGGAAATCCACGCCTGCAATGCCCTGCATGGGCAGGATGTCGAGCGCCACCACCTTGCCGGTATCGCCCAGGCGCTGACGCACTAGTTGCGACCAACCGCCCGGTGCGGCGCCCAGATCCACCACGGTGATGCCCGGCTTGAGCAGGCGATCACGCTCAATCAGTTCCTCGAGCTTGTACACCGCACGGGAACGGACGCCCTCCGCCTGGGCCTTCTTTACATAGACGTCGTCGAAGTGCTCCCGCAGCCAGCGGGAACTGCTTTTGCTGCGGGGCATGGCGGCAAGGTCACAGATACGGGGAATGGTCTGCATGATACCCTTTGCGGTCAATCCTCCGCGAATCGAGCGTTTCCCAGCATGGCCCTCTCACCTTCCCAGCGCCGCTATCTGCGCAGTCTCGCCCACGACCTGAGCCCGGTGATTCTGCTCGGAGCCAAGGGCGCCACCGACGCCGTGGTGAAGGAATTGGACCTCGCGCTGACCCATCATGAGCTGGTGAAGGTGAAGCTGTCCGGCGGCGACAAGGAGGAGCGCCAGACGCAAATCCAGTTCCTGACCGACGGCACGGGTGCCGAGAGCGTGCAGGAGATCGGGCATATCGTAGTGCTGTTCCGTCGCAACACCGACGATCCGAAGCTGGCCCTGCCGCGCTGATGGACCTGTCGCTCGACCGCCCGGATGCGTTTCTGTTCGTACGCCGCACCGCCCCCGGCTACGTCACCGTGGTCGACCGCAACATCGAGGCAAGCTTCCTGCTTGCGCCGGATCGCATGATCGAACAGTGGCCGACCGTGGATGCCGCCGCCCTCACGCCAGATCTGGCCGTGCCGTTCTTCGATCTGCAACCGGAGCTGGTGCTGCTGGGTACCGGCGAACGGCAGCGCTTTCCGCCGGCCGACTTTCTCGCTGCATTCCTGCGCCGCGGCGTGGGTATCGAGGTGATGGACAACGCCGCAGCCGCACGCACCTACGACCTGCTGGCCGGTGAAGGCCGTCGCGTGGTAGTGGGTTTCATTCTTCCCGGTGCCGGGGCTGGCTGAGCCTCAGCGCGCAGGCAGGTAGTCGAGCGGGTTCACCGGATTGCCATTGCGGCGGATCTGGAACTGCAGCTCGTCACGCGAGGCGCCGGTGGCGCCCATTTCCGCGATCTGCTGTCCCGCCGACACGCGTTGACCTTCCTTCACCAGCCGCTTGCGGTTGTGTCCGTAGGCGGAGAGGAAGTCGTCGTTGTGCTTGACGATGATCAGCTCGCCGTAGCCGACCAGCCCGTTGCCGCTATAGACCACCACGCCGTCGCCCGCGGCGCGGACCGGGCTTCCGGCCGGGCCGGCGATCTCGATCCCGGGGATCGCATCGCCGCTCTGGAATCCCTTGATCAAGCTGCCATCGGCGGGCCAGCGCCAGTTGACGCCGCCGGCCGAACGCGTGCCACCGGGCGCCAGGGTGGGCGGAGCCGGCGGCGGCGGCGCGGGAACGCTGGCCGGCACGCCAGCCACCGGCACGGCATCGGCCACCGTACGACTCGACGTCGGCGCAACCAGCGGCCGCGTCGGCGCTTTCACCGCAGCCGTGGCCTCGCGGGGCGGCGGCGCAGCCCGGGCTACGGTTGGGGCAGGTGCACGGGAAGAGGTGGGAGCGCGCAACACTAGTTGCTGTCCTGGCCAGATCGTGTAAGGCGCAGCGATGCCGTTCCAACGGGCGACATCGCGGAAATCCACGCCATGCCGGAATGCTATCGAATAGAGCGTGTCGCCCTTGCTCACCCGGTAGCTGGGCGCGTGGCTCACCTGCGCCCGACTGGATGGCTCGTAGGTCGACGAGCGCGACTGGCTGGATCGCTGCACCACGACCGAACGGGTGGTGCCGCAGGCGGCCAGCAAAACGGCGGGCAGCAGCAGCGCGAGCGCCTGGATAGTTCCCTTCATGCCACGAAGCATAGCGACCTCATGCCGCGTTTCCTATGCAATGGCCGGCGCACCGGCAGGCTCAACGCAGCCAAAGCCACCACACCAGCAACAGACCGATAAGCGCGATGGCGCCCCAGCCGATGCGTTCAATATTCTTGTGCAGAATCTGTTCCGCACGCTCGCCCACCACCCGTACCAGCAGCGCCAGCAGCCACACGCGCTTGCCGCGCCCGATCGCCATGCACGCCAGGAAAGGCAAGAGGGGCACCCCGACGATGCCGGACGCCCAGGTGACAAACTTCATCGGGATCACCGGCTGCAGCGCCGCGAGCATCAAAGCCCCGAGCATGGCCAGCCAGTGCTGGCTCATGTCGTTGCGCAACTGCGTTACCCAGGTGCCGATGGTCTGCTGCATCGCCGGACTGAGCAGCGGGTGGATGCTGTCGTAGGCCCAGTGTCCGAGCGCATAGCCAACCAATGAGCCGAGCAGTGAAAACAGCAGACTGATGTTGGCGTAGAAGAAAGCACGATGGCGCTTGCCGAGCATCATCGGCGCCAGCATCACCTCCGGCATCACCGGAAAGATGAAGGCCTCCACGAAGCTGAGCCCACACAGGTAGTAGATCGCCAGCGGATGGCGCGCCCACTTCAGCGCCCGCGTATACAACGCTCCGAACAGGCGCATCAGCCGATGCCACCGAGCAGCGGGACGAAACTTACCGGTCCGAGTTCTTCCTGGATGAAGTCGCCCTGCCCGTCGCCGCGCATGCGGATCAGCGTCTGGCTGCTGGGCGAACCGACCGGCGCGATCAGCACGCCCGTCGGCGTCATCTGGTCGAGGATGGCATGCGGAATCGCATCACCGGCGGCGGTGAGGATCACTGCGTCGAACGGACCCTCGTCCGGCCAGCCGAGCTTGCCATCGTCGTAGCGCGAGCGCAGGTTGGCGATGCCCAGCTGGCGGAAACGCCGACGTGCCTGGCGCAGCAATTCTTCGATGCGCTCCACCGTGTAGACCTGCGGCACCAGCGCGGCCAGCACGGCCGCCTGGTAGCCGGAGCCGGTGCCGATCTCCAGCACCTTCTGTGGCACGCCGAACTCCAGCAGCGCCTCGGTCATCCGCGCCACCACCCACGGCTGGGAGATGGTCTGGCCGTGGCCGATCGGCAGCGCGGTGTTCTCGTAGGCGCGCGAATGCAGCGCCTGGTCGATGAAATGGTGGCGCGGGAGGTTGCGGATCACGTCGATCACCCGCGCATCGCGGATGCCACTTTCCTTGAGCGTGGCGGCGAGGCGGTCGCGGGCTCGCTGCGAGGTCATGCCCTCGCCCTTCAATGCCGACGGCGGCAGCGGATGGATGTTCATCGCTCAGGCCGCCTGGTCGTCGATGGCGTCGGTCATCGCCTGCATCCAGCCGCTGACCTTCTCCAGCGCCTGGTAGCGGGTAAGGTCGACGTGGATCGGCGTCACCGACACATAGCCGCGGCGCACCGCGTGAAAATCGGTGCCGGGACCGTCGTCCTCGGCGTCGCCGGCCGGACCGATCCACCACATCGGGCGGCCGCGCGGATCGGTCTGCGCGATGCACGCCTCCGCGCGATGGCGCTTGCCGAGCCGCGCCACTTCGAAGCCGCGGATCTGCTCCCACGGCAGGTCCGGCACGTTGACGTTGAGGATGGTGTCGGCCGGCAGCGGATCGACCAGCAGCCGCTCCATCAGCATCACCACGGCCCGCGCGGCGGACTCGTAGTGCTCGCCGCGGTGATCCTTGCTGACCAGCGAGACGGCGATTGCCGGCAAACCGAGGAAGCGCCCTTCCATTGCCGCCGACACGGTGCCGGAATAGATCACGTCGTCGCCCAGGTTGGCCGAGTTGTTGATGCCGGACACGACGATGTGCGGCTCCTCGTCGAGCAGGCCGGCCAGGGCCAGGTGCACACAATCGGTGGGGGTACCGGCGACGCGGTAGTAGCCGTTGTCCATGCGCAGCACGCGGATGGGGGCGTCCAGGGTGAGCGAATTGCTGGCCCCAGAGCGGTCGCGGTCGGGCGCCACTACCGTTACCTTGCCCACCGCGCTGAGGCGCTCGGCGAGCACGCGGATGCCCGGTGCATCCACGCCATCATCGTTGCTTACCAGAACTCGCATGTTGATCCGTCGAAAACGTTGTGGGGACGGCGGCAAGCACTTGGCGGCCGCGGCCCTCGTAGCCTTTGAGTCTAACCGAGCGCCAGGGGAGTTTCATCGAAGAAGGCGCGCATTTGCCGCGTTCCAGCGGGTGCCGCATTGGTTAGGATGGGGCGATGAAGCGCCGCCCGCCCACCACCATCACCGAGGACGATGCACGCCTGTTCCGTGAGGCGATCGGCGAGGTGCGTGCGTTCGATCCGGCGCCGCTCCCGCCCGTAGCGCCAAAACCGGCACCGCGGCCGCGCATGTTCGAAGCCGACGAGGCGGCCGTGCCTGGCGAACTGCTGGAGATGGCGTTCGACCCCGCTCTGATGGAGGTGGGCGAGGAACTGAGCTTCCTGCACGACGGCTACCCGCCGAAGCTGCTCAAGCAGCTCAAGCGCGGCCATTTCAGCGTGCAGGACGATCTCGACCTGCACCAGATGAATGCCGCCGCCGCGCAGGCCAGCATTGCCGACTTCCTCGCCGAGGCGCGGCAGAACGGTTTGCGGTGCGTGCGCATCGTGCACGGCAAGGGGCTGCGGTCGAAGTCGGCCGGACCGGTCCTGAAGTCACTGACCGACCGCATGCTGCGTCGACGCGACGAGGTGATCGCGTTCGCGTCGGCGCGGCCGGCGCTCGGCGGCACGGGCGCGGTGGTGGTCCTGCTGAAGCGCTGAACCGTTCAGGCGCCTACGTTAGCCAGTTCGCGTACCACCACCGTGGCGTAGGCGCCGGCGGAGAGCTCGAAGGCCAGTTCCAATGTGGCGTCGTCCAGCCAACGCCAGCGCAGGTCCTTCGGCATCAGGCGAAGGGCGCGGCGCTCGTGTTCCATCCGCGCCTTGGTCAGACCTTCGGCCAGGTCCGCATGCTCGGCCGCCACCTGGCGCTCCAGTGCTCCGACCACGTCCGTGGCGGGAGGATCACCCTCGCCCCACAGTGGCCCGGACGGGTGGATGTCGCCCTGCGCCAGCCGCCCGGCCAGGGCGTCGTCGAACGGCTCGGGGCCGAACCACGAGCGCGAACCGGCCAGTGACCAGATCTCGCCCGGCAATGCGGTATCCCAGGTGCCCTGCTCGACCCGCGCAGCCAGCACGCTGTTGAAGATCTGCGAGCGGGCGGCGGAGAGCAGGATCGAGCGCTTGTCGCGATCCATCCGGCGCCCGGCGAACATCGCGCGCGCCTGCGCCAGGTTGCCGCCTTCGCGGCCAAAACGCTGCTCGCCGAAGTAATTGGGTACACCGCGCGCGGCGATCTGCTGCAGCACGCGCTCGGCCGCTTCGCGCTCGCCGCGCACCTCGCGCAGCGTGAGCACGAAGCGGTTGCCGCGCAGCGCCCCACGCTTGAGCTTGCGGCTGTGGCGCGTGGCCGCGAGCACCTTCACCTCGGCATGCGGAAAGGCGGACCAGTCCGGGTCCGGACGACCGGGCAACTGCACGGAGAAGGCCTGCCGCGTCACTGCATGACGATCCTTCAGGCCAGCGTAGCCCACGTTCACCGGCGGCACCTCGGCAAACCGGGCCAGCTCCCGGGCTACCCAGTCGGTGTTGGCGCCGCGCTTTTCCACCCACAACAGCGCGTGCTCGCCCGCGCCATCGGCGTCGTAACCGAGGATCTCCTCGACGATGAAATCCTCCGGCGCCACGCGCAGGCGCGCGGTCAACGGCACGGCACCGCAGGCAAAGGGCAATTCGGACACAACACACTCCGCCGGGTGATCCCGGTCAGCTGCAAGGCCTAAAGCAGAAACAACGTCGCCAGGCCAAGGAAGATAAAGAAGCCGCCGCTGTCGGTCATGGCGGTGATCAGCACACTGGAGCCGAGCGCCGGATCGCGTCCGAACTTGGTCATCAGCAAGGGAATACCTACGCCGGCGAACGCGGCCAGTAGCAGGTTGAGCGTCATCGCCGCCGTCATCACCACGCCCAGTGCCACGTTGCGATACAGCAGGAACGCCACCACGCCGATCACGCCGCCCCAGATCAGGCCGTTGAACAGCGATACCCCCAGCTCCTTGCGCCACAGGCGGCGCGCGCTGTCGGCGTTGATTTGGTTGAGCGCCATGGCGCGCACGATCATGGTGATGGTCTGGTTGCCCGAGTTGCCGCCGATGCCGGCGACGATCGGCATCAACGTGGCTAGCGCCACCAGCTTCTGGATCGAACCCTCGAACAGGCCGATCACCCGCGAGGCGATGAACGCGGTCACCAGATTGATCGCCAGCCACGACCAGCGGTTGCGCAGGCTGGCCCACACCGAGGCGAAGATATCCTCCTCCTCGCGCAGACCGCCGCGGCTGAGCGCCTCGCTCTCGCCCTCCTCGCGGATCACGTCGACCATCGCATCCACCGTGATGCGGCCGATCAGGTGCCCGCCCTCGTCCACCACCGGGGCCGTCACCAGGTCGTAGCGTTCGAACGCTTGCGCCACCTCGTAGGCATCGTCGTGCGGGTGGAAGGTATTGACGTCCGGCGCCATCACGACGCCGACCATCTTGTCTGGCGAATTGACCAGCAACCAGTGCAGCGGCAGCACGCCGGTGAGCAGGTTGTCCTGGTTCACTACGAACAGCTTGTCGGTCTGCGCGGGCAGTTCGTCGAACCGGCGTAGGTAGCGCAGCACGGTTTCCAGGCTCACGTCCTCGCGGATCGTGACCATCTCGAAATCCATCAGCGCGCCGAGCTGATCGTCCTCGTAGGACAGCGCCGATTGCACCCGTTCGCGCTGTTGCGCGTCGAGGCTGGCCATCAGCTCAGGCAGCACCTCGGTGGGGAGATCTTCGACCAGGTCGGCCAGCTCGTCGGCGTCCAGCGGCTCGACCGCCGCCATGATCTCGCCCTGATCCATGTCCGCGATGAGCGACTCGCGCACCGCGTCGGACACTTCGAGCAGGATCTCGCCGTCGCGGTCGGCACGCACGCGCTGCCATACCGCCAGGCGATCGGCCAGCGGCAGCGACTCGAGAATGAAGGCGATATCGGCCGGATGCAGCGGATCGAGTTGCTGCTGGAGCACGTCGCCGCTGTCGCGCAGCGCCTCGGCGATCGGCGCGCGATCCACCGGACTGGCGCCGGCGTCGCGCAGTTCGTCCAGCTCGTCGCGCATGCGCGACTGCTGCCGCAGCAGCTCGACGATGGTTTCCAGCTGCTCCTGCAACCGGTTGCCGGAACCGCGGGCCTCGACCTCGCTCACGCGCGCTCCAGCAGCACGCAGGCTTGCGCCGCGATGCCCTCGCCGCGGCCAGTGAAGCCCAGTTTCTCGGTGGTGGTGGCCTTGACACTCACCTGTGACAGATCGCAGCCCAGGTCCGTCGCCAGGTTCTGACGCATCGCCGGCGCGTGCGGGCCGACCTTGGGCGCCTCGCAGATCACCGTTACGTCCGCGTTGCCCAGGCAGTAGCCCTGTTGCGCCATCAACACGGCCGCGTGGCGCAGGAACTGGCGGCTGTCGGCGCCGCGCCAGCGCGGATCCGACGGCGGAAAGTGCTGCCCGATATCGCCCAGCGCCAGCGCCCCAAAGATGGCATCGCACAGCGCGTGGATCACCACGTCGCCATCGGAATGGGCGAGCAGCCCGCGCCCGTGCGGCACACGCACGCCGCCCAGCGTGACGAAATCGCCATCGCCGAACGCATGCACGTCAAAGCCCTGACCGATCCTCACCCTTCGCCCCCTGTGCGCATTAAGCCGTCCTCGCCAGCAGGAATTCGGCCAGCGCGAAGTCCGCTGCCGTGGTGACCTTGATGTTGTCCTCCGCGCCCTCGACCAGCAACGGGGAGTGGCCGGCCAGCTCCATCGCCATCGCCTCGTCGCTCACCGTCACGCCGGCGTCGATCGCAGCTTGCAACGCTTCCGACAACTGGCCGAGTCGGAACATTTGCGGGGTGAACGCGCGCCAGCGCAGGTCACGTGGCTCGGTGAGCGCGCTTCGCCCCGCCTCATCGGCCCGCTTCAGGGTATCCCGCAACGGCGCGCCAAGCAGGCCGCCGTCGGTACCGCGGCAGCTTTCCATCAGGCGCGTGATGTCGTCGTGGCGCACACACGGACGCGCGGCATCGTGCACAAGCACAAAGTCATCAGGGCGCACGCTGTCGACAGGCAGGGCACGCAATCCGGCAAGCACTGAATCGCAACGCTCACCGCCTCCGGTGGCTGCGAGCAACGGCTTGCTCCACGTACGAGCGAAACCATCAATCCAACGTACATCCCCGGCGGCAAGTACCACGACCAGCCCGGCGATTAATGGATGCGCTGCCAGACGGTCGAGAGTCCGCTCGATCATCGGCGCGCCGGCCAAGTCCATGTATTGCTTGGGTGTGGCGCCGCCAACGCGCATTCCGCGCCCGGCCGCCGGCACCACGCACCACAGCGCTGCCGTGCTCATGGCTGTCCGGCGGCAGGGGCGGTGGACGCGGCGGCGGGCGCTGCGTTGGCGCCGGGCTTCTCGACCACCTGATAGAACGTCTCGCCGGGCTTGATCAGGCCCAACTCGGCGCGCGCACGCGCTTCCACCGCCTGCTCGCCACTCTTGAGATCGGACACGTCCGCGGCCAGCGCCTGATTGCGCTGCTGCAGGCGCTGGTTTTCGTCCGCCTGCTTCTTCACGGCCGCGCGCAAGGCATCCACTTCGCGCATGCCGCCCGCATCGCTCCACAGCTTCATCTGCAGAGCGATCAGGAGAGCTAGCAGGATCAGCGCGACCCAGCGCAGCATGGCGGCCTTGTTCCCGCTCAGCCAGGCAGGCGTGCGAGGTTGGGGAACGCGTGGCGCCCCGCGTAGCGGGCCTCTGTGCCCAACTGCTCCTCGATGCGCAGCAGCTGGTTGTACTTGGCCACGCGGTCACTGCGACACAGCGAACCGGTCTTGATCTGGGTCGCCGTGGTGGCCACCGCGATGTCGGCGATGGTGGTGTCCTCGGTTTCGCCGGAGCGATGCGAGATCACCGCCGAGTACTTGGCCGCGTCGGCCATGGCGATGGCTTCCAGCGTCTCGGACAGCGTGCCGATCTGGTTCACCTTGATCAGGATCGAGTTGGCGATCTTCTTCTCGATGCCCTCGCGGAAGATCGTCGGGTTGGTGACGAAGAGATCGTCGCCCACCACCTGCACGCGATCACCGATGGTGTCGGTGAGCAGCTTCCAGCCGGCCCAGTCGCCCTCTGCCATGCCGTCCTCGATGGTGACAATCGGGTACTGCTTCGCCCAGCCGGCCAGCAGGTCGACGAACTGCTCGGAGGTGTACTGCTTGCCCTCGCCGGCCAGGTCGTACTTGCCGTCCTTGTAGAACTCCGAGCTGGCGGCATCGAGGCCCAACAGGATCTCGCTGCCGACCTTGTAGCCGGTCTTGGTGATTGCCTCGAGGATGGTGTCCAGCGCCTCGATATTGGAACGCAGGTTCGGCGCAAAGCCACCCTCGTCGCCCACCGCCGTGTTCAGCCCCTTGCCCTTGAGCACGCTCTTGAGCGCATGGAAAATCTCCGCGCCGGCGCGCAGCGCTTCGGCGAACGTGGGCATGCCCACCGGCAGCACCATGAATTCCTGCACGTCGATGTTGTTGTCCGCGTGCTCGCCGCCGTTGATGATGTTCATCATCGGCACCGGCAGCATGCCGGGCTTGCCGGTGGTGCCGTTGATTTCCGCCAGGTAACGCCACAGCGGCAGCTTGCGCTGGGCGGCGACGGCGTGCGCGGCGGCCATGGACACGCCCAGCAACGCGTTGGCGCCCAGCTTGCCCTTGTTCGGCGAGCCGTCGAGGTTGATCAGCTTGGCGTCGAGTCCCCCCTGGTTGGCCGCATCGAAGCCCTTCAGCGCACTGGCGATGGCGCCGTTGACGTGGCCGACGGCTGTCTTCACGCCCTTGCCGCCGTAACGCGCCTTGTCACCGTCGCGCAGCTCCACCGCCTCGCGGGTGCCGGTGGAGGCGCCACTCGGCACCGCAGCACGACCGAAACCGCCGCCGGCCAGAGTGACTTCGGCCTCCAGCGTGGGATTGCCGCGGGAGTCGAGGATTTCGCGGGCATGGATGCGGGTGATGTCGGTAGTCATGCGATTCCTTAAAGGGCGGGTTTAGGCAGCAAAGGTGAAGAGGCAGAGCGCTGCGAGGAACAAGAGATTAACCATCATTCCGAAACGCGCATAAAGCTTGCTCCGAGCGGGGCGCCACCCGGCCACCAGCCCAGCCACGAAGCCGGCCAGTGCCAGGGGTAAGGAAAGGATCACGCCCCGCACCGCCCCCACCATGAACCCTAAAGATGGGCCGACGGTGCCGAGCGCCACGGGACCGGGACGGGCAGCCGCCGCGGCCATGCTCACGGCTCCCAGGACCAGTGGGATGAGCACCGCCAGAAGCCCGAGGACGACCGAAACGATGGCGAACCTTGAGTGCTTGGAGAGCGTGCCTTCCACATCTTCTCCGACCGGGCTGCGGCTCACTGGCTCTCCAGGAACCCGTGCCGCTTGGTCACAGCATCGAGTTCGAGCAGGGTCTCCAGCAAGGCCTCCATCTTGCCCAACGGCCAGGCGTTGGGGCCGTCCGAAAGCGCCTTATCTGGATCAGGATGCGTCTCGGCGAACAAGCCATCGATGCCCACCGCCACCGCCGCGCGCGCCAGCACCGGCACGAACTCGCGCTGGCCGCCGGAGGTGGCGCCCTGCCCGCCCGGCAACTGCACCGAGTGGGTGGCATCGAACACCACCGGACAGCCGGTGTCCCGCATCACGCTGAGCGAGCGCATGTCCGACACCAGGTTGTTGTAGCCGAAGCTGGCGCCGCGCTCGCACACCAGGATGTCGTCGTTGCCGACGTCCTTGGCCTTGGCCACCACGTGCTTCATGTCCCAGGGCGCGAGAAACTGGCCCTTCTTGATGTTCACCGGCTTGCCGGCGCGCGCCACCTTCTGGATGAAGTCGGTCTGGCGGCACAGGAAGGCTGGGGTCTGCAACACGTCGACCACCGAGGCCACCTCGTCCATCGGGGTGTACTCGTGCACATCGGTGAGCACTGGCAGGCCGAGCTGGCGCTTGACCTCACCGAGCACGCGCAGGCCCTCTTCCATGCCCGGGCCACGGAAACTCTGACCGGAGGAACGGTTGGCCTTGTCGAAGCTCGACTTGAAGATGAAGTGGATACCCAGCCGTGTGGTGATTTCCTTCAACGTGCCGGCGGTATCGATCTGCAGTTGCTCGGACTCCACCACACACGGCCCGGCAATCAAGAACAGCGGCTGGTTCAGCCCGACTTCGAATCCACACAGCTTCATGCCACCGACTCCTTCGCCGCCAGGCGCTCGGCACCCTGCACGGCCTTGTATTCACGCGCCGCGCGGACGAACCCGATGAACAGCGGATGCCCGTCGCGCGGCGTGGAGGTGAACTCCGGATGCGCCTGGCAACCCAGGAACCACGGGTGCTTCTGCGGCGACAGCTCGACGATCTCCACCAGCAGGTCATCCATCGACTTGCCCGAGATCACCAGCCCAAGATCCTCGAACGACTGGCGATAGCGGTTGTTGAACTCGTAACGGTGGCGATGACGCTCGCGCACCACGTCCTGGCCGTACAACTCGCGCGCGAGCGTGCCGCTCTTCAGGCGGCACTCCTGTGCGCCCAGGCGCATGGTGCCGCCCAGGTCCGAACGATCCGAGCGCTGCTCGACTTCGCCGGTGGCGGTGGTCCACTCGGTGATCAACGCGATCACCGGGTTGGCGGTGTGGCGGTCGTTCTCGCTGGAGTCGGCGTCGGCGAGGCCGGCGACATGGCGGGCAAAGTCCACCACCGCCGCGTGCATGCCGTAACAGATGCCGAAGTAAGGCACGCCGTGCTCACGGGCGTACTTGGCCGCCAGCACCTTGCCCTCGAAGCCGCGCTTGCCAAAACCGCCGGGCACCAGGATGGCATCGGCGTGGCCGAGCACCTTGGCGGCGCCTTCGGCCTCGATCTGCTCGGAGTCGATCCACTCCAGGTTCACCCGGGTCTGCTGCTTGATGCCGCCATGGCGCAGCGCCTCGCCCAGCGACTTGTAGGCGTCTTTGTGCTCGACGTACTTGCCGCAGATAGCGACGGTGATCTCGTCCTTCGGATGCACCACGGCGTCCACCGTGCGCTGCCAGCCGCTGAGGTCGGCCGGCTTGGCGTCCAGGCCGAGCTTCTTCACCACGATGTCGTCCAGACCCTGGCTGTGCAACCACAGCGGGGTCTTGTAGATCACGTCCACGTCCACCGCGCTGATCACGGCGTTCTCCGGCACGTTGGTAAACAGCGCGATCTTGCGGCGCTCGCCGTCCGGCAGTGGCTCTTCGCAGCGGCACAACAGGATGTCCGGCTGGATGCCGATCGAGCGCAGCTCCTTCACCGAATGCTGGGTGGGCTTGGTCTTGATCTCGCCGGCGGCCTTGATGAAGGGCACCAACGTGAGATGCATGAACAGGCACTTCTCCGGGCCGTGCTCGATGCGCAACTGGCGGATCGCCTCCAGGAAGGGCAGCGACTCGATGTCGCCCACCGTGCCGCCAATCTCCACCAGCGCCACATCGAAGCCGCGGGTGGCCTCATGGATGCAGTGCTTGATCTCGTCGGTGATGTGCGGAATTACCTGCACGGTGGCGCCGAGATAGTCGCCGCGGCGCTCCTTGCGGATCACGCTCTCGTAGATCTTGCCGGTGGTGATCGAGTTCTTGCCGGTCAGGCGGGTATGGACGAAGCGCTCATAGTGGCCGAGGTCGAGGTCGGTCTCGGCGCCGTCGTCGGTGACGTAGACCTCGCCGTGCTGGAAGGGACTCATGGTGCCCGGATCCACATTGATGTAGGGATCGAGCTTCATCATGGTGACGGAGAGACCACGCGCTTCCAGGATGGAAGCCAGCGACGCCGCGGCGATGCCCTTGCCAAGTGAGGACACCACACCGCCGGTGACGAAAATCAGGGGGGTCATGGGATGCAGCCGTGCTGGAAATTAGGCATTTTAGCGGCAGACGCGCCCGACCGCGAGACGTCCGGGGCAAATTCTCCCGACGCGGTTCATCTGCCACGTGCCAGCCGGCGCTACGCCTGGCCGCGCTGATAGCATTAAGTGATGAGCCACCCCATTCCTCCCCGTCTTGCCGCCCTGCGCCAGGCCATGGCCACCCACAACGTGGCCGCCTGCCTGGTACCCACCGCCGATCCGCATCTGTCCGAATACCTGCCCGACCACTGGGCGGCACGCGAATGGCTGTCCGGCTTCACCGGTTCGGCCGGCACGCTGCTGGTCACGCCGACCCATGCGGGTTTGTGGACCGATTCGCGCTACTTCTCCCAGGCCGAGCAGCAGCTGGCCGGCAGCGGCGTGGCCCTGATGAAACAGAAGGTGGCGCACGCGCCGGAGCATCTGACCTGGCTGCAACAGCATCTGCATGCCGGCGATGCAGTCGCCATCGCCGGTGACAGCCTCAGCCCCGCGTCCCGCCGCCAGATCACGCGCCTGCTCGAGGACGTCGGTGCACGCCTGCGCACCGACCTGGACCTGCCCGCCGCCATATGGACCGACCGACCCGCACTGCCGAAGAGCCCGGTGGTCGAGCACGCGCTCACCTGGACGCATACGCCGCGCAGCGACAAGCTGGCGCGGGTTCGCACCGCCATGCGCAAGGCCGGCGCCACGCACCACCTGGTGTCGAGCCTGGACGACGTGGCCTGGTTGACCAACCTGCGCGGCAGTGACGTGGAATGCAATCCGGTCTTCCTCGCTCATCTGCTGATCGAGGCCGAGGGCAAGGCGACGCTGTTCGTGGATCGCGGCAAGTTGAGCGACGCACTGGTTGTCGCGCTAGGCAAGGATGGCGTGCAGATCGCTGACTACGCCGCCATCGGCGATGTGCTGGGCGAACTGGCTGCGACCGACGTCCTGCTGCTGGACCCGGGCAAGATCGTCTGCGCCGTGGCCGATGCCGTGCCCGCCGGCGTGAAACAGCTCGATGCAGCCAACCCGTCCACGGCGATGAAGGCGCGCAAGAGCGCCACGGAGCTGGACCACATCCGCGACACCATGCGCCGCGACGGTGCGGCCTTGGTACGCGCATTCCGCAGGCTGGAGGAACGCCTCGCCGCTGGCATGGCGCAGACCGAGCTGGATGTGGACGTGCTGGTGCGCGAGGAGCGTGCTGCGCAACCGCACTTTGTCGGCGAGAGCTTCGCCACCATCGCCGGCTACCAGGCCAACGGCGCGCTGCCGCACTACCGCGCCACGCCGGAGCATCACAGCGCGCTGGCCCGCAAGGGCCTGCTGCTGGTGGATTCCGGCGGTCAGTATCTGGGCGGTACCACCGACATCACCCGCGTGCTGGCGCTGGGCGAGACCACTGCCGAGCAGCGCCGCGATGCCACGCTGGTGATGAAGGGCCTGATCGCCCTCTCGCGCGCCCGCTTCCCTAAAGGCGCCAGCGGCCCGCAGCTCGATGCCCTGGCCCGCGCACCGCTGTGGGCTGCCGGCATGGACTATGGCCATGGCACCGGCCATGGCGTGGGTTACTTTCTCAACGTGCACGAAGGGCCGCAGGGCATTCGCCCGCCCATCAGCGGCGGCGCGTTGGTGGCACTTGAGCCGGGCATGATCACCTCGATCGAGCCAGGACTGTACAAACCGGCCCGGCACGGCATCCGTCACGAGAACCTGGCGGTCGTGGTGGAAGCAGAGCAGAGCGAGTTCGGCGACTTCCTCGCCTTCGAGACGCTCACGCTCTGCCCGTTCGATCGCCGCGCACTGGAGCCGCACCTGCTCAATCCCGAGGAGCGCGCCTGGCTGGACGACTACCACGCCAGCGTCCGCGCGGCACTCAGCCCGCTGCTGGACGGCGCCGACCTCGCCTGGCTCGAACGCCACTGCGCTCCGCTGTGATCCCGTCGCGCCTGGCGAGACGACGCCCGCCGATGCTGTGGCAGCCGCCGGCCTCCACGGCTTGACCCCGTCGGCGGCACCACCCATTCTCCCGCGCCTTATCCGAGTCGAACGTATTCCATGAGCAGTCGCTACAACGCCGCCGATATCGAAGTCCTCTCTGGCCTTGACCCGGTCAAGCGGCGCCCCGGCATGTATACCGACACCTCGCGCCCGAACCATCTGGCGCAGGAAGTCATCGATAACTCGGTGGACGAGGCCCTCGCCGGCCACGCCAAGAACATCGAGGTGGTGTTGCTGGCCGACGGCTCGGTCAAGGTCACGGACGACGGCCGCGGCATGCCGGTGGACATCCATCCCGAAGAGGGCGTGCCCGGCGTCGAACTGATCCTCACCCGTCTGCACGCGGGCGGCAAATTCAGTGGCAAGAACTACAACTTCTCCGGCGGCCTGCACGGCGTGGGCGTGTCGGTGGTGAACGCGCTGTCGCAGCGCGTCGAGGTGACCATCCGCCGCGACGGCAACGAATACCGCATGGCGTTCGAACACGGCGACCGGGTCAGCGAGCTGGAAATCATTGGCTCGGCGCCGAAGAAGAAGACCGGCACCACCGTGCATTTCTGGGCCGACCCGAAGTACTTCGACTCGCCGAAGATCTCCGTTTCCAAGCTCAAGCACCTGCTGCGCGCCAAGGCGGTGCTATGCGCCGGTCTCAACGTCACGCTCATCGACGAGGCCAGCGGCGAAACCACCCAGTGGCATTACGAAGATGGCCTGCGCGACTACCTGCGCGGCGAGCTGGAGGGTGCTGAGGCGCTGCCGGCCGAGCTGTTCGTGCATCACGTGGCGCGCGATACCGAGGGCCTGGACGTCGCGCTCACCTGGCTGCCGGAAGGCGAACTAGTGCAGGAGAGCTACGTCAACCTGATTCCGACCGCGCAGGGCGGCACCCACGTCAACGGCCTGCGCACCGGCCTGACCAACGCCATCCGCGAATTCTGCGATATCCGCAACCTGCTGCCGCGCGGCGTCAAGCTGGCGCCGGAAGACGTGTGGGAACGGCTGTCGTTCGTGCTCAGCGCCAAGCTGCTCGATCCACAGTTCGCCGGCCAGACCAAGGAGCGCCTGTCCTCGCGCCAGGCCGCGGCACTGGTGGAGAACGTGATCCACGACGCCTTCAGCCTGTGGCTGAACCAGCATGTGGATCTGGGCGAGAAGATCGCCCAGCTCGCCATCGAGCGTGCCAGCGCGCGCCTGAAGGCGGCCAAGCAGGTGGTGCGCAAGAAGATCACCCAAGGCCCGGCCCTGCCCGGCAAGCTCGCCGACTGCACCGCCACCGACCTGACCCGCACCGAGCTGTTCCTGGTCGAGGGCGACTCGGCCGGCGGCTCGGCCAAGCAGGCGCGCGACAAGGAGTTCCAGGCGATCCTGCCGCTGCGCGGCAAGATCCTGAACACCTGGGAGGTGGAATCCACCTCGGTGCTCGCTTCCGAGGAAGTGCACAACCTGGCCGTGGCGATCGGCTGCGATCCGGGCAAGGACGACCTCTCCGGCCTGCGCTATGGCAAGGTGGTGATCCTCGCCGACGCGGACTCCGATGGCCTGCACATCGCCACGCTGCTCTCGGCGCTGTTTCTCAAGCACTTCCCGGCGCTGGTGCGCGAAGGCCACGTGTTCGTGGCGATGCCGCCGCTGTTCCGCGTCGACGTGGGCAAGCAGGTGTTCTATTGCCTCGACGAAAGCGAGAAGCAGGCGATGCTCGACCGCATCGAGCGCGAGAAGATGAAGGGCGCGGTCAGCACCACGCGCTTCAAAGGCCTGGGCGAGATGAACCCGGCGCAGTTGCGCGAGTCCACCATTCATCCGGACACCCGCCGGCTGGTGCAGCTCACGGTGGACGACAACGAAGGCACCGCGAAGCTGATGGACATGCTGCTGGCGAAAAAGCGGGCCAGCGACCGCAAGTCCTGGCTGGAAGAGAAGGGCGACCTCGCCACGCTCGAAGTCTGATTTCCCGCCTCTTGCCGGAGGCACCGACCAGACGCCATGCTTGACCGCATGTACACGTCCACGCCCCGCTCTCGCCTCCGATCCCGTGTCGCGCGTCTGTGCCGGGGCGCTCCCGGATGAGCACGGTCGACACGGCCGAGCGCGAAGAACTCGCCGAACTCCTGGCGGCCTCCAGTCGCCAGGACCAGCGTGCCTTCGCCGAGCTCTATCGCCGCACCTCCTCGCGCCTGTTCGGCGTATGCATGCGCATGCTGCGCGACCGCGCCGAGGCCGAAGAGGTATTGCAGGAGGTGTTCATCTCCGTGTGGCGGCGCGCCGACACCTTCGATCCGGGCAAGGCCAGCGCCATCACCTGGCTGGTGACGATGGCGCGCAATCGCGCCATCGATCGACTGCGCCAGCATCGCGAAACCGCGCTGGACGATTCGATGATGTTCGACCTGGAGGACGAGGGCCCCAGCCCTGCAGCCAGCGCCGAAAGCAGCCAGGAACGCCGGCGCCTGGAGCAGTGTCTGGATGGCCTCGAGCCGCAGCAGAAGTCAGCGATCCGTGCAGCCTTTTTCTCCGGCGCCACGTATAACGATCTGGCCGCACGCTGCCGGGTGCCGCTGGGAACGATGAAGAGCTGGATCCGGCGCAGCCTGATTCGCCTGCGGATATGTCTGGAACAATGAACAGCGCGATGCCCCCCAGCCAGGAAGAGCTCCGCTACGCCGAGTACGTGCTCGGCGTGCTGGATGCCGACGCGCGTGCGGCGGTGGAGCAAGAAATGCGCACCGATTCGGCGGCCGCTGCCGCCGTAGAGCTGTGGCAACGCCACCTGATGCCGCTGAGTGAGGACATCAGTCCGGTCCAGCCGGCCGACTACGTGTGGGTGCGCATACGCGAAGCAATCGGCCTGGATGTGCCGGCGGTTTCCCGCCGGCCGACGCCCCCGGCGCCGACACGCGGCGGCTGGTGGAACAGCCTGCCGCTGTGGCGCTGGGTCGGCGCCGGTGCCACGCTGGCCGCTGCGGCCAGCTTCATGCTCTGGTTCGTCATGCCGCGCGCGCCGCAGGCTCCCACGACCGCTGCCGCGAACGCCGGGCCAGACTACATGGTCGCCAGCATCGCGCAGGACAACGGCGTGGCCGGCTGGACGGCCACCATGGATCTCAAGCAGGCGAGCATGGTGATCGTGCCGGCGACGCCCACGACGCTTGCGGCCGATCGCTCGGCCGAACTGTGGCTGGTGCCACCCGGCGAGAAGCCGATCTCGCTCGGCGTGATCGTCTCGAACAAGTCGACCACCGTGCACCTGCGTCCGGACCTGCTGGCGCGTCTGAGCGCGAAGGCCCTGCTCGCTGTGTCGAACGAACCGCTGGGTGGCTCGCCCACCGGCCAGCCCACCGGCCCGATCATCGCCAAGGGCGCCATCAGCGGCGCTTGATCCAGTCATCGTCCCGTGCGTGGACGGTGACGCGGCGTGAGGCGTTCTGTCGCACCTTCCGACGCTTACGCATCTTCGCCGTCACGACCGGCGTATCTCCTGAGCTTCGCCCGTTGAAGCCCATCGTTCCTATCAGGAGATACGCCCATGAAGCTCGTTCACCGCAGCCGTGCCCTCTCCACCGCGCTCGCCCTGGCCCTGGTCGGCTGGTGCGCGTCGCCGGCCATCGCCGCTCCCGGTAACATGGCCGGCATGAGCATGGAAAAGACCGTCGAAGTTGGCGGTGCGCCGATGTATCCCTCGAAGAACATCATCGAGAACGCAGTCAACTCGAAGGATCACACCACTCTCGTCGCCGCGGTGAAGGCGGCCGGCCTTGTCGACACCCTGTCGGGCCCGGGTCCGTTCACCGTGTTCGCGCCGACCAATGAGGCGTTCGCCGCGCTGCCTGCCGGCACCGTCGACACCCTGCTCAAGCCCGAGAACAAGGCGACCCTGACCAAGGTGCTTACCTATCACGTGGTGCCCGGGAAGGTCAGCGCTGCCGACGTGCTCGCGCTGATCAAGAAGGGTGGCGGCAAGGCCGTGGTGAAGACCGTCGAGGGCGACTCGCTGACCTTCTCGAAGGACGCCAAGGGCGTTGCCATCACCGACGACAAGGGTCACACCGGCCACGTCACCATTGCCGACGTGAATCAGTCCAACGGAGTGATCCACGTGGTGGATACCGTGCTGATGCCGTAAGCCGGCCACGACTCCCTTCGATTTGCTTTACCTCCCTTCGCCCCGGCCCCGCCGGGGCATTTTCTTTGCAGGCACGACAGCGCTATGTTGGCGCGCTCGCGCCACTGAAGAAGCCGCATGTCCCTGCCCGCCCCGATCAACCTGCAACACTGGATCGACGAGCACCGCCATCTGCTCAAGCCGCCGGTGGGCAACAAGTGCATCGTCGATGGCGACTTCATCGTGATGATCGTCGGCGGCCCGAATGCGCGCAGCGACTACCACTACGACGAAGGACCGGAGTTCTTCTATCAACTGGAAGGCGAGATGGTGCTCAAAGTGCAGGACGATGGTGCTGCACGCGACGTCCCGATCCGCGCCGGCGAACTGTTCTACCTGCCGCCGCGGGTACCGCACTCACCGCAGCGCATGGCCGGCTCGATCGGCCTGGTGATCGAGCGCCGGCGCCGGCCCGGCGAGCGCGATGGGCTGCTGTGGTTCTGCGCGGCCTGCAACCACAAGCTCTACGAGGAATATTTCGAACTCAAGGACATCGAGCACGACTTTCCGCCCGTGTTCGCACGATTCCACGAGTCCCTCGCTGCACGCACCTGTGCGCGATGCGGCACCGTGCACCCGGCGCCCTGACGGCGCCAAGACCGACTCAGGCAGCGCGTGCCAGCCAGCGCCGCGCCATCCGCTGCAGCGATTCTTCGGTGGCCGGATCGGCAAGCAACGCCTCCACCGGCCGCCACGCCAGCGCCAGCGATTCCTCGCTGAGGGCGAAACGTTCATCGGAGGTCGCGCGCACGACGAAACGCACGTCGTAGTGCCAGTGACCCGGCTCTTCGCCGCGGGCCGGGATCCAGTGGCGATCCAGGTCGAAGATCTGCGGCTCGACCTGCAGCCCGGACAGGCCGGACTCCTCTTCCGCTTCACGCAGTGCAACACGCGCCAGGTCGCTGTCGCCGTCGGCATGCCCGCCCAGCTGCAACCAACGCCCAAGCTTTCGATGGTGGGTGAGCAGCACGCGCTCGCCGTCCGCGCTCACCAGCCACACCGAGCCTGTGAAGTGTCCCGGGGGATGGTGGCGATGGAAAACATCCGGTGAGGAATCGAGGAATTCGAGAAAAATTTCCGGGTCGCAGGCCGGTTCTTCACCGGCAGGATAACGCTGCAGTGCAGCGCGAAATGCGTCGATCACGGTGTCCAGAAGCGCGCTCCCACGGGCGATGTCGAGCATGCGATTGTACGCGCCGTCGATGTGCCGCCCGGCGCTTGTCGCCCCCACCCCCGTCGGCTATGGTTGCCCGTCACCTCCACCTGTACCTGCCTGTTCTACGGGGTCGCCAGGGGGATGGCGTATGTATTCCACGGGGAATCACCACATGCTTTTTCAGCGCGTCAAACCGCTCGACCAGATTCTTGCCACGGCCGAGAAGAAGAGCCTCAAACGCCAGCTCGGACCGATCCAGCTCACCCTGATGGGCGTGGGCGCCATCATCGGCACCGGTATCTTTGTGCTCACGGCCGAAGCGGGCCAGAAGGCCGGCCCGGGCATGATGATCGCGTTCGTGATTGCAGCGGTGGTCTGCGGCCTCGCTGCCCTCGCCTACGCCGAACTCGCCTCGATGATCCCAGTCGCCGGCTCGGCCTATACCTACACCTACGGCGTGCTTGGCGAAGGCTTGGCGTGGATCGTGGGCTGGGCACTAGTGCTGGAGTACGCGATTGCCGCCGGCACGGTGGCAGTCGGCTGGTCCGGCTACATGAACGGCTTTTTGCTGCACACCAATTTCTTCGGTCTGGTCAGCGAGGGTGCGCTCGCGCTCCCCGAGCCGCTGCGCTCGGGCCCCTACGCCGGCGGCAGTTTCAACCTGCTGGCCTTCCTGATCTCCATCGTGATCACCCTGCTGTTGATCGTGGGTACGTCCAAGTCGGCCAAGGTCAACGCCGCGCTCGTGGCGATCAAGATCGTGGCGCTGAGTGCCTTCATCCTCATCGCCGTTCCGGCGGCCAGCACGCCGAACTTCCATCCGTTCCTGCCCAACGGCTGGGGCAGTCCGCTGGGCGGCATTGGCGTGCTCGGTGCGGCCGCGTCGATCTTCTTCGCCTATGTGGGTTTCGACGCCGTCTCCACGGCGGCCGAGGAAACCAAGAACCCGAACCGGAACATTCCGATCGGCCTGATCGGCTCGCTCGCGGTGTGCACCATTTTCTATCTGCTGGTGGGTTACGGCGCCGCGGGCGCCATTGGCATCCAACCGCTGTTCGGGCCGGACGGCATCGCGTTCCACCCAGGCAGCCCGGAGATGGCCGCCGCCTGCAAGGGCTCCGAGGCCCTGGTCTGCTCGAAGGAGCCGCTGGCGCACGTGATCCGCATGCTGGGCCACGGCTCGATCGGTAACTGGATCGGCGGCGCCGCGGTGATCGCGCTGCCGTCGGTGATCCTGGTGATGATCTACGGCCAGACCCGCATCTTCTTCACCATGTCGCGTGACGGCCTGCTGCCGGGCGGACTGGCCCGCCTGCACCCGCGCTTCAACACCCCGCACGTGCTGACCCTGATCACCGGCGTGGCGGTCTCGCTGTTCGCCGCGATGTTCCCGGTCGGCCTGCTGGCGGACATCACCAACTCGGGCACGCTGTTCGCCTTCATGATGGTGTCCATCGGCGTGATGGTGCTGCGGGTGCGCGAGCCGCAGCGCCCGCGCCCGTTCCGCACCCCGCTGGTGTGGATCATCTGCCCGCTGGCGATGCTCGGCTGCCTGATGCTGTTCCTCAATCTGGGCGCGATCACGCTGAAGCTGTTCTTCGGCTGGGCAGCGATCGGACTGGTGGTCTACTTCGCCTACGGTCGCCGCAAGAGCCACCTGGCCAACGGCACCGAAGCGGCCTGAGTCCGATCCGCACCGACTGAGTTCACGCCATGACGGCACGGTGAAAGCCGTGCCGTCGTCTTTTCCGGAATGACCATGCTCAAGCAACTGCTCGCCCGCAAGACCAATTTCAGCGACGTCATCGACGACAGTCACGGCCCCGGCCTGCGCCGCACGCTCGGCCCCTGGGGCATCACGGCGCTGGGCATCGGCGCGGTAATCGGCACCGGCATCTTTGTCGTCACCGGCACCGCAGCTGCCGAGCATGCCGGCCCGGCGGTGCTGATCTCCTTCATCCTGGCGGCCATCTGCAGCGCCTTCAGCGCGCTGTGCTACGCCGAGTTCGCCACCCTCATCCCGGTTTCCGGCAGTTCCTATTCCTACGCCTACGCCACGCTGGGCGAACTGGTCGCGTGGTTCATCGGCTGGAACATGGTGCTGGAGTACGGCATTTCCGCCTCGGCCGTGGCCGCCAGCTGGACCGGCTATTTCACCAGCCTGCTCGACCATGTCGGCATCCACCTGCCCGTCTCGCTCACCGAGGCCCCACTGGCTTTCACCGGCGGGCATCTGGTCGCCACGGGACATCTGCTCAACCTGCCAGCGGTGGCCATCGTGCTGGCGCTGACCTGGCTGTGCTACGTCGGCATCCGCGAGTCGTCGGGACTGAACACCTTGATGGTGCTGCTGAAGGTCGGCCTGATCCTGATGATCATCATCGCCGGCGCCCGCTACGTGAACACCGACAACTGGCATCCCTTCATTCCCGAACCGAAGGGCGATGGCGAGTTCGGCTGGTCCGGCATCTTCCGCGGGGCGGCCATGGTGTTCTTTGCCTACATCGGCTTCGAGGCGACCTCCACCGCCGCGCAGGAATGCAAGAACCCGCAGCGCGACCTGCCCTTCGGCATCATCCTTTCGCTGGTGCTGTGCACCCTGCTCTATCTGGGCATGGCAGCCGTGATGACCGGTCTGGTGCCCTACACCGTGCTCAACACGGTGGACCCTGTGGTGACGGCGCTTCGCGGCCATGCCGAGCTGGGCTGGCTGCGCACCTGGGTGGAGGTCGGTGCGCTGATCGGCCTGTCGTCGGTGATCCTGGTGATGATCATCGCCCAGCCGCGCATCTTCATGATCATGGCCCGCGACGGCCTGCTGCCGAAGGTCTTTGCGCGGGTGCATCCGAAGCACCGCACGCCGCACATCAACACGCTCATCACTGGTTTCGGCATCGCGGTGCTCGCGGCGATCTTCCCACTCGACCTGCTGGCCGACCTCACCTCGATGGGCACCCTGATCGCCTTCACTGCCGTCTGCGCCGGCGTGCTGATCCTGCGCTACACGGCGCCGGAGCTGCCGCGTACTTTCCGCGTGCCCTGGGCCCCGGTGATCTGCGTGGCCGGCGTGCTCAGCTGCCTGGGCCTGCTCTCCACGATGAACTGGTTCAACTGGGCGTTGATGGGCGTGTGGACGGTGATCGGCCTGCTGATCTATTTCGGCTACGGCTTGCGCCACAGCCGCCTACGCGCGGACAATTCCGATAAATAGTAGTCATCGCCCGCTAAAAGTCTACTTCTTCGCTGAAAATACCTTTTCGTGATGATCTGGGCAGCGGCGCGTGCTTTCGGACTCCCCGGTACGCAAATGCTTTGTAAATTATTGATAAATAATAACTTCTTCGTGATCCAACAAATCACCGCTGCCGGTTCGCACTGCCACGGGGAGCGGAGTATGATCCGTGGTCCGCGGGTTGATCACTTGGCAGTGGGCCCCGGATCGCCGCCCGGCGCGTCAGACAGGGTCAGCTCCTCATCCTGGCGCGCCGGGTAGCACTTTTGAGGAGCTCGCCGCGTCCACAGCGCGATGCCTCGACAAACAAAAAGGCCGGCTTCGCAGCCGGCCTTTCTTTTTTGCAACGCGGAGGGAGAGGCGATCAGCCCGCTTTGGCCGCGTGCGACACGCACCAGCCCTTGGCCGCCACGGACTTGCCCGGGAACAACTGACACGGACCGTAACCGGTGGCTCCGCCGCTGTAGAACTGGCAGTTCGCGCAAGTGTCGCCGGCCTTGTGCTTCGGGTCCTTGGTCGTACTGGCGTCTTCCACGTAGCCCAGCGCCCTGGCGGTCGGATCCGATTCGGAGACGTGCGGCAGATCCGCCGCGCGCGCCAGGCGCGGCAGCGTACCCACCACCACCGCGGCAGCGGCTGTTCCGGCAGCGATCTTGAGGAATCGGCGACGCGACTCGTTGCTTTCTTCGTGGGACATTGGCAAACCTCCGTCGTGGATGAACTACCGCTGCTGCGGCTATCAGTGGTCGAATGCTACGCCGTTCATCGCAATCTTTCCTGACTTGCGAGAATGCCTCGCATTATCCGGGGCAACGCCACCGGCCATGCTATTCTTTTCTACCGTTTGGACGTCCAAATACTCATGTCACAAGTATTGCCCAAGGGTCTTTCCAGCGAAGCGTTCCATGCCCGGGCCGATGCCATCGCCCAGGCCGCCAAGGAACTCGCCGCCCTGGGCTGGACCCCGGCCACCAGCAGCAATTTCTCGATGCGGGTGGACGAGGCGCATGCCGCCATCACCATCTCCGGCCGCGACAAGGGACATCTCGGCCGAGACGACATCATGCTGGTCGATCTCGACGGCCGCGCCATCGGCACCGATGCCCGACCCAGCGCCGAAACCGCCCTGCACACACAGGTTTATCGTCGCTGGCCCGAGATGCAGGCGGTACTACACACCCATTCGCGCACGCAGAGCGTGGCTTCGCGTCTATTTGCCGCACAAGGCGTAGTCCGCCTCGAGGGCTGGGAGCTGCAGAAGGCGATTACCGGCTTTCATACCCATGAAAGCGTGCTGGAGATTCCCGTCTTCCCAAACACCCAGCACATGCCCGAACTAGTGGCCCAGGTCGATGCGTGGCTGGACGCCGGCAAGCCGCTGCATGCGTATCTCATCGACGGCCACGGCATCTACACCTGGGGCCGCAGCATGGCCGAGGCACGGCGTCACCTGGAGGCGCTGGAATTCCTACTTGCCTGCGAACTCGATCTGAGGAGATTGTCCGCATGAGTCGCCTGCGCATTTACGACGACGCCGCTCCCAACGCGGCGCTGGCCGAGTATCACGAGCATGCGGCGATCAGCCGCGAGCTGGCCGCCGCCGGCATACGCTTCGAGCAGTGGCAGGCCAGTCAGTCGATCGCGCCTGGCGCCAGCCAGGCCGAGGTGATCGCCGCCTACCGCAGCGACATCGATCGACTGATGGCCAGCGAGGGCTACCAGTCGGTGGACGTGATCAGCCTCCAGCCAGACCATCCGGACCGCGCCACGCTGCGCCAGAAATTCCTCGACGAGCACACCCACAGCGAGGATGAAGTGCGCTTCTTCGTCGCTGGCGCCGGCCAGTTCACCCTGCACCTCAACGGCAAGGTGTACGAGGTGCTGTGTGAGCAGGGCGACCTGATTGGCGTCCCCGACGGCACACCGCACTGGTTCGACATGAGCGAGTCGCCCTACTTCGTGGCGATCCGCCTGTTCACCAACAAGGAAGGCTGGGTCGCCAACTTCACCGGCACCGACATCGCGACGCGCTTTCCGCGCATGACGCCACATACCAGCGCCCGCCGCTGACCGAAGGACACCGATGATCGAGATCCGCGCCATCGTTACCGACATCGAGGGCACCACCAGCTCCATCGATTTTGTCAGGGACGTACTCTTTCCCTACGCGCGCAAGCGCCTGCCCGCCTTCGTCGAAACCCACGGCGATACGCCGGAAGTGCAGCACTGGCTGCACGAGGCGGCCAAGGAGGCGGACATCATCGAGGCCAGCCGGCAGGAGATCATCGAGATGCTGCTGCGCTGGATTGACGAGGATCGCAAATCCACCGCGCTCAAGGCGCTGCAGGGCATGATCTGGAAGGACGGCTACGAGGCCGGCGACTATCGCGCCCACGTGTACCCGGAGGTGCCGGCCCGGCTCAGGGAGTGGCGCGCGCAGGGGTTGAAGCTCTACGTCTATTCGTCCGGCTCGGTGCCGGCGCAGAAGCTGTTCTTCCACCACAGCGAAGCGGGCGACCTCGGCCCGTTGTTTGCCGGCTATTTCGACACGCAGACGGGCGCCAAGCGCGAGGCAGCCTCGTATGCCGCCATCGCCGAGGCCATCGACCAGCAACCGGCGCACATCCTGTTCCTGTCGGACATCGAGCAGGAGCTGGATGCGGCCCGCGCGGCGGGGTTCCAGACCGGCTGGCTGATCCGCGATCCATCGCAGGCGATGCCCGTCGCCCCGGCGCATCCGGCGTATCGCGACTTCGACGCCATCACGCTCTGAACCAGGGGTCGCCCGCATGCGCCTGCTGCTCACCGCCCTGCTCGCCTTCGTCACCGGCGCGGCACTGACGGCCGCGGCGCAGTACGCGCCAAATCCGGCCGGCACGCCGGCGCAGGCGGCGGCCGACCTCCCCAGCGCGCAGGCGACTACGGATGCCGCGCCGCCCGGCGACACCTGGCCCGCGGATGCGCCTTCGCCGGAGCAGGTGCTCTACGCCCAACCACATTTGCTGCAGAAGGCGCTCGATCGGCTGGGGCCACGGGTGCGGAACGTGCCGAACCTCTACCTGGTCAGCTTTGCCGGCGATGGCAGCGAAGATGTGTTCCGCAACGAGGCCGAGTACGCCGCGCAGCTGTTTCGTCAGCGCTATGGCCCGCGCGCCCATACGGTGGTGCTGGCGAACAACCCGACCACGCTGGACACCACGCCGCTCGCCAGCTGGAGCAATCTGGAGACGGTGCTGACCGGCCTGTCGCAGGCGATGGATCCGCAGCAGGACATCCTTATGCTCTACCTCACCACGCACGGTGACCCCGAGCATACCCTGCTGGTTGACATGGATCCGCTGCCGCTGGACCAGATCGGCGCGCAGGACCTGGCCGGCATCCTGGCCGAGCACGCGTTCAAGTGGAAAGTGGTGGTGGTCAACGCCTGCTATTCGGGCGGCTTTGTGCCGCCCCTCGCTGGCGACGGCACGCTGGTGATCACCGCCGCGCGCCCCGATCGCAACTCGTTCGGCTGTGGCAGCGACTCGGATGCCACCTACTTCGGCCGCGCCTGGCTGGTCGACGCGCTGAACCAGAACCCCGACCCGATCGCCGCGTTTCAACTCGCGCAGGCGGAGGTCGCTCGATGGGAACAGCAGGACAAGCTCACGCCGTCCGAGCCGCAGATCTCACTGGGCGCTGGCATCGCAGCGCAGCTGGCACGCTGGCGCCAGGGCGATGCCATCGGACCGCCTGTGCCGTTCCGCCCGGACGGGCGCAGCGCGGCGCCCGCCACGCACTGAGGCGGCAGCCAGCTACTTCGCCGCGTGACGCTTGGCCAGCAGGGCCGCAACCTCCGTCAGCGACAAGCCGCGTGCCCGCAGCAGCACGCTGAGGTGGAACAGCAGGTCAGCCGCCTCGCCGAGCAGTTCCTCGTCCCCCTGCGCGACGCCGGCCAGCGCCGTCTCCACACCCTCTTCGCCGACCTTCTGCGCGATGCGTCGCACCCCGCCCTCGAACAGCCGCGTGGTGTAGCTTCCATCCGGCCGCTCGGCATGGCGTTGCGCGACGAGCGCATCGAGTTCGGCCAGGAAGCCGAGCGGCGGGCGCACCTCATCGCCGAAGCAGCTCGAAGTGCCGGTGTGACAGGTCGGGCCGTGCGGCAGCGCCTGCACCAGCAGCGTGTCGGCGTCGCAGTCCACGCGGATCGATTGCAGGGCCAGCACGTGTCCGGAACTCTCGCCCTTGGTCCACAGGCGCTGCTTGGAGCGGCTGAAGAAGGTGACGTGACCGGTGCGCTGGGTGACGTCCAGCGCCTCGGCATTCATGTAGCCGAGCATCAGCACTTCGCCGGTCTGCGCGTGCTGGATGATGGCAGGCAGCAAACCGTCGCCTTTGGCCCAGTCGAGTTGGTCGGCATGGAGTGGGGGCATCGATGGGTTCACGCGTGATGTTCCTTTGGGTTCATACCGCCGAGACGGAAGCGGCATCCTTCCTCACCGTCATGCCGGCGAAAGCCGGCATGACGAGCAAAGGGCGCGGCGCGGCGTGGACGCTCGTCTTCATAAGGTGCGCATGGCGACGCCTTGGCTCGCCAGATACCGCTTGAGCTCGGGAATCGCGATGGCGCCCGAGTGGAACACGCTCGCGGCGAGGGCGCCGTCGACGTCGGCATCCACGAACGCGTCGCGGAAATGCTCCATCGCTCCGGCACCGCCCGAGGCGATCAGCGGCACGTGGCAGAGCGCGCGGGCCGCGCGCAGCTGTTCCAGGTCGTAGCCTTGCCGCACGCCGTCGCTGCCCATGCAGTTGAGCACGATCTCGCCGGCGCCGCGGCGCTGCGCCTCGACTATCCAGTCCAGCGTGCCGCGGGCCAGCGCCTGGGTCTTGCTCGGATCGCCGGTGTACTGGCGCACCCGCCACTGGCCGTCGGCGTCGCGCAGCGAATCGATGCCGACCACCACGCACTGCACGCCGAACGCCCCGGCCAGCTCGTCGATCAGCTCCGGGCGCTCCAGCGCCGGAGAATTCACCGAGATCTTGTCGGCGCCGGCATGCAGAACGGCGCGCGCCTCCTCCACCGAACGGATGCCCCCGGCGACGCAGAACGGGATGTCGATGACGCGCGCCACGCGCTCGACCCAGCCGCGGTCGACGCTGCGCCCTTCCGGGCTGGCGGTGATGTCGTAGAACACCAGCTCGTCGGCGCTTTCGTCGCGGTAGCGCAGCGCGAGATCGACGATCTCGCCCATCACCACGTGGTCGCGGAAACGCACGCCCTTGACCACCTGGCCATCGCGCACGTCGAGGCAGGGAATGATGCGACGGCTCAGCATGCCAGGGCGTCCTCGAGGGTGAAGCGGCCCTCCAGCAGCGCACGGCCAAGGATCACGCCGCCCACGCCGACGTCTCGCACGGCGCGGATGTCGGCCAGCGAACGCGCCCCGCCGGAGGCCTGCACGGCAAGCTCCGGCGCAATGTCGGCCAGGTGGCGATACAGCTCCAGGTTGAAGCCTGCAAGCATGCCGTCGCGCTCGATGTCGGTACACAACAAGTGGTGGGCGCCATGCGCCGCGTACCAGGGCGCCAGATCGTCCAGCGTGCGTGTCTCGGTCTCGGTCCAGCCGGTGCTGGGCAAGGTCCAGCGGTCGTCGATGCGGCGCGTATCGAGCGCTATCGTGAGGCGGTCGCCGCCCCAGGTGTCGAGCCAGCGGGCCACCGTCTCCGGCGCGCGGATCGCGACGCTGCCCAGCACCACGCGCTGCACACCCACGTCGAACAGGCGCCGCAGGTCATCTTCCTCACGAACGCCGCCGCCAGCCTGCACCTGCAGACCGTCGGCCACCATCGCGCGGATGACCGCCAGGTTGTCGAGCTTGCCCGAGCGCGCGCCGTCCAGGTCCACCACATGCAGCCAGGAGGCGCCGTCGTGCAGATAGCGCCGGGCCAGCTCGGCCGGATCGTTCGAATAGGTGGTCTGCTGCGCGTAGTCGCCCTGCCGCAGCCGCACCACGCGGCCATCGCGAAGGTCGATCGCGGGAATGATCTCGAAGCTCATAGGCGGAGGAAATTCCTGAGAAGTTGCGAGCCCACGGCCGCGGAACGTTCGGGATGAAACTGCATGCCGTGGAAATTGCCGCGGGCGATCACCGCCGAGAACGGACCGCCGAAGTCGCTGGTGGCCAGCGTGTACTCGCCCACCGGCACCGCGTAACTGTGCACGAAATACGCCTGCTCTCCCGCAGCCAGCTCGTCCAGCAGCGGATGCGCGCGCACCGGCGCCAGCGCGTTCCAGCCCATGTGTGGCACGCGCAGGCCCGGCGCCTCATGGAAGAGGCGCACTGGTGCGTCGATCACGCCCAGGCACTCGGTATCGCCCTCTTCCGAATGCGCGCACAGCAGCTGCATGCCCAGGCACACGCCCAGCACCGGCTGGGTCAGCGAACGCATCAGCTCGACCAGGCCCAGCTCGCGCAGCCGCGCCATGCCGGGACCGGCCGCGCCCACGCCGGGCAGGATCACCTTGTCGGCGCCTCGGATCGCTGCCGGATCGGCGGTGAGCGCCGTCTCCACGCCGAGGCGCTGCAGCGCATAGCGCACCGAGCCGATGTTCGTGCCGCCCGCATCGACCAGCACCACGGCCATCAGAGCGTCCCCTTGGTGCTGGGCAGCTCGCCGCCCTCGCGGCGGATCGCCTGGCGCAGCGTGCGCGCCACTACCTTGAAGCAGGCTTCGACCATGTGGTGCGCGTTGTCGCCCTTCACCGTGAGGTGCAGGTTGGCACCCAGCGTCTCGCACAGCGAGCGGAACACGTGCGGCACCAGCTCGGTCGGGATGTCGCCCACGCGTTCGCGCGGGAAACTGCCCTCGAACACGAAGTACGGCCGGCCGGACAGGTCCAGCGCGGCGCTGGCGAAGGATTCGTCCATCGGCAGCGTGAAGCCGTAGCGGCCGATGCCGCGCTTGTCGCCCAGCGCATGCTTCAGCGCCTGGCCGAGGGCCAGCGCGCTGTCTTCCATCGTGTGGTGCTCGTCGATGTGGGTGTCGCCCTCGCAGGTGAGCTCCAGCGCGAAGCCGCCGTGCTTACCGATCTGCTCGAGCATGTGATCGAAGAAACCCAGCCCGGTGTGGATCTTCGGCTCGGCCACCCGATCCAGGTCCACGCTTACCGTGATCCGGGTTTCCTTCGTGTTGCGCTGGACCGTGGCGAGGCGCGGCGCGTCGAGCAGGCGGTGCGCGATGGCGTCCCACGACTCGCCCTGCGGTCCCACCCGCAGGCCGCGCACGCCGAGGTTGGCGGCCAGCTGCAGGTCGGTCTCGCGGTCGCCAATCACCGCCGACGCCGCGCGGCTCCAGCTGTCATCAGAAAGGTAGTGCCGCAGCATGCCGATGCCCGGCTTGCGCGTGTCCAATCCCTCGTGCGGAAAGCTGCGGTCAATAAGCTGTTCGCGGAACACGATGCCCTGCGAGGCCAGGATGCGCAGCAACAGCTGGTGCGGGCCGTCGAAGCTGTCCTGCGGAAAGCTGGCGGTACCGAGGCCGTCCTGGTTGGTGACCATCACCAGCTCGTAGCCGGCGGCCACGCAGCGCTGCAGCGCGCCGATCACGCCCGGCAGAAGCTCGAGCTTCTCGTAGCTGTCGATCTGCTCGTCCGACGGCTCGACGATCAGGCAGCCGTCGCGGTCGATGAAAAGGATCTTGCGGCTCATCAACAATCTCTCCAACCCATGTAGGTGCGTACCCTGTGCGCGACCTGCGGGATGCGGCATCGGTCCGGCAGTCGCGCACAGGGTGCGCTCCTACGATTCGCGTGATTCATCGGGTCTGCTCCAGCACATCCAGCACGCGGGCGTTTTCCTCCGCCGTGCCGATGGTGATGCGCAGCGCATCGCCCAGGTTCGGATAGCGGCGCACGTCGCGCACCACGATGCCGGCGGAAAGCAGATCACGGTAGACGGCACCGGCGTCATCGAAGCGCACCGCCAGGAAGTTCGCCTGCGACGGCAGCACCTCGCGCACGCCGAGCACCGCGGCGATCGCCGCGCGCATGCGCGCGCGCTCGGCCTTTATCTCGGCGATGTGCCCGCGCGCCTGGACTTGGCCCGCCGGCGACAGCGCGGCCAGGGCCGCATCCACGCAGGGCAAGGGCAGCGGATACGGCGGCATGATCCGGCGCAGCAGCGCGATCACCGCGTCGTTCGCCAGCAGCGTGCCGATGCGCGCACCGGCCAGCGCCCAGGCCTTCGAAAGCGTGCGCAAGATGGCGACGTGCTCGTGGCGGCCGATCAGCCCGACCATGCTGGGCGCGTTAGCGAACTCGACGTAGGCCTCGTCCACAATCAGCAGCGCGCGCCCGGCCAGCGCCTGCGCCAGCCGCTCCACCGCCGCCGCCGGGACCACCTGCCCGGTCGGATTGTTCGGGGTACAGACGAAGACCAGCTTCACCGCCGGGGTCATCGCCGCCAGCACGGCGTCGACGTCCAGCGTGAAGTCGGCGGCCAGCGGCGCTTCGATCACCGCCGCGTTCTGGATGCGCGCGCACACCGCGTACATGCCGAAGGTCGGCGGCTGGATCAGGATCGCGTCTTCACCGGCGCGGCAGAACGCGCGCACCAGCAGGTCGATCGCCTCGTCGCTGCCGCGACCGACCAGCAGCTGCTCGCGGCGCACGCCGTACAGCGCGGCCAGCGCATCGACCAGCGCGGCCGGTTGCGGGTCGGGATAGCGGTTGCAGCCGGCGCCCGCCTCGCCGAACGGCGCCCAGGCCGATTCGTTCGCGTTGAGCAGGATCTGCCCGCCGCTGGCCTCCATGCGCGCCGAGGAGTAAGGCTGCATCGCGCGGATCTCCGGACGCGCCAGGTCGAGCACGCTCATGCGCGGCCCTCCAGCACGTCCAGCCGCATCGACACCGCACGGCGGTGTGCCTCCAACTGCTCGGCCGCGGCCAGCGTCACGGTGCACGGGCCGATCGCACGCAAGCCATCGGCGCTCACCTCCTGCACGCTGATCTGCTTGATGAAGCTGGCCACCGACACGCCGCTGTAGCTGCGCGCGTAACCGTAGGTGGGCAGCACGTGGTTGGAGCCGCTGCAGTAGTCGCCCACCGATTCCGGCGTCCAGGATCCCAGGAAGATCGACCCCGCGCTTTCGATGCCGTCGAGCAGCATGCGCGGCTCGGCGGTCTGGATGATCAGGTGCTCGGGCGCGTAGCGGTTGCTCACCGCGACAGCCTGGGCCAGCGAGTCCACCGCGATCAGGCGGCTCTGCGCCAGCGACTTGAGCGCGGTCTCGCTGCGCGGCAGCGTGGCCACCTGCCGCTGCACTTCAGCGGCCACGGCGTCGAGCAGCGCGGCCGACGGGCTGAGCAGCACCACCTGCGAATCCGGGCCGTGCTCGGCCTGCGACAGCAGGTCGGCCGCGACGAAGGCCGGACGGGCTCCGTCGTCGGCAATCACCAGCACCTCGGAGGGACCAGCCGGCATGTCGATGGCGGCACCGTCCGGATCGCCGGAGACCTGCAACTTGGCCTCGGTGACCCAGGCGTTGCCCGGGCCGAACAGTTTCTCGCACTTGGGCACGCTGTCCGTGCCGTAGGCCATCGCTGCGATGGCCTGGGCGCCGCCGAGCTTGAACACGCGGTGCACGCCGGTGACGCGCGCCGCGTACAGCACGGCCTCGTCGCAGCGACCGTCGGCGCGCGCGGGAGAACACAGCACCACCTCGCGGCAGCCGGCGATCGCCGCCGGCACGCCCAGCATCAGCGCGGTGGACGGCAGCGGTGCGGTGCCGGCCGGCACGTAAAGACCGACCCGGGTGATCGGGCGCAGCATGCGCTGCACGCGCACGCCCGGCGCCGTGTCCACGGCCACCGGCGTGGGCTGCGACGCACGGTGATAGGTGTCGATGCGGCCGGCCGCCTCGCGGATCGCCGCCTTCAATGCGTCATCGAGCGCCGCCTCGGCCGCGTCGAACTCGGCGGCCGTCACCTCGATGGCGTCGAGCACGCAGCGGTCGTATTTTGCGCTCAGGTCGCGCAGCGCCACGTCGCCGTGCGCGCGCACCTGGGCGATGATCGCCGCCACGCCTTGCTTGAGCTCGTCGGCGCGGCCCTGCGCCGGGCGGGCCAGCGCCTCGCGTCGGGCGGTTTCGTCGAGTGCGTTCCAGTCCAGCCGCTTCATCGTCTCGTGTCCTCGGGCCCGCTCAGGCGAGCATCTTTTCCACCGGCAGCACGAACATCTCGCGCGCCCCGGCCTTCTTGATCTCTTCCAGCTGCCGCCAGCTCACCTCGCCGGCGCACAGCGCCTGCAGCATCAGCTGGTCGGGCTGGCCGGCTACCGGCAGCAGGGTCGGCTGCGGGCCACCCGGCAGCAGGCGGGTGACCGCGTCCAGGTTGCCGCGCGAGGTCTGCAGCAGCAGCAGGCGCGACTCGCTCACCTGAATCACGCCGTCCAGCCGCTTGAACAGCAGCTCCAGCATGTCGCCGCGCTCGTCGGTCGGCAGTGTGGCCGGACCGGCCAGCACCGCCTCGCTCTCCAGCAACACATCGACCTCGCGTAACTGGTTGGCGACCAGCGTGCCGCCGCTCTGCACCAGGTCGCAGATGGCATCGGCGGTGCCGAGCTTGGGCGCGATCTCGACCGAACCGGCCAGCGTCACCACCTGCGCCTGAACGCCCGCATCGCGCAGCCACTTGCCCAGCAGACCGGGGTACGAGGTGGCAATGCGCTGGCCGGCAAGGCTGGCCGCACCGTCGTACGTCATCTCCTGCGGCACGGCTACCGACAACCGGCAGCGGCCAAACCCGAGCGGACGCCACTCCTTCAGCGGCGCCCCGTCGACGCCGGCGGTGAGCGAAAACTCGTCCAGCACGTTGCGGCCGACGATGCCGAGGTCGCACACGCCCTGCTCGATCAGCCCGGGGATGTCGTCGTCGCGGACGAGCAGCAGGTCCACCGGCTCGCCCTCGCCGAAGCAGAACAACTTGTCGCGGCTCTGCCGGAAAGTGAGCCCGCAGCGCTTGAGCACGTCGAGGGCCGGCTCGGTGAGCCGGCCGGATTTCTGCATCGCAATGCGCAGGCGATCGCGCGTCTTCATGCCTTGTCCTTTTTCTGATGCGTGCGACGCCGGGCCGCCCGTGCGGCTGCCGCCAGGTAACCACCGCTGCCCTGGTTGAGATACCGGGCCACCCGGCCGATCGTGGTGATGCTGACCGCGGTCCGCTCGTGGATCTCGCGGTAGGAGACGCCTTCGAGCAGATACGGCACCACCCGCCAGCGGTCGACCAGCACCTCCAGCTCCGCCGGCGTGCACAGGTCGTGCAGGAACGCCGACATCTCATCGGCGTTCTTCAGCGACAGCAAAGCCTCGCAGAGGCTTAGCTCAGCGGACTCGGAGGGGGTTTCGGGATCGACGGAACGGCGTTTCATAATGTACTAACGCGTTAATACAGTAGGACAAGTCTAGGGAGGGCAACGCCGGATGTCGAGCGAGCTTCGTGGACACGCCATGTCGCAGCCGAACGCCGCCCGAAGCCGCGGCGGGCAAAACCGAAGCGATCAGAAAATCCGTGTGCGCGGACGCGCGGCGGGTCAGCGTGCGGCGGGCAAACGCCCTGCGGCCTCATCGAGCCGACGGCACAACGCGACGATAAAGTCGTCGTCCAGCACTGCACGCACCGGCACGCGCCACCAGCCAGGGCGGGCGAAGGACTGGCACTTGATCGCGTCCTTGTCGGTCATCAGCAGCGGCGCATCGCCGGCCACGGCCAGGTCCTGCGGGACGAAGGCGTGGTGATCGGCAAAGACGTGGCCGATGATGGTGAGCCCCTGCGCGCGCAGGCTCTGGAAAAAACGCTCGGGATGCCCGATGGCCGCCACCGCGTGCACCGTCTGGCCACCAAAGTCGGACAGCGGACGCGTGGCGCCCTCTGTCAGCGACACCGCCGTGCCACCTGCGAGGTGCATGGGGTATTCGCCCTCGCCTGCCTCGCCGTTGCAGACCAGGAAATCCACTTGGCGCAGGCGCGACAGCGGCTCGCGCAATGGACCGGCAGGCAGCAGGCGACCGTTGCCAAAGCGACGGGCGCCGTCGACCACGCAGATCTCCACGTCGCGCGCCAGCGCGTAATGCTGCAGGCCATCGTCGGCAATCACCACATTGCAGCCCGCCTGCAGCAGCAGCGCGGTCGCAGCGGGACGATCGCCCCCCACCGCCACCGGCACTCCGCTGGCGCGGATCAGGCAGGGTTCGTCGCCGTAGCGCGCGGGATCGGGTCGGTCGTCCAGCAAGGCCGGTTCGCGCTGCGTGCCGCCGTAGCCGCGACTGACCACGCCCGGTCGCCAGCCGCGTGCCGTGAGCGCGTGCACCAGCGCCAGCGTGAGCGGGGTCTTGCCGGTGCCGCCGGCGGTGATGTTGCCGACCACCACCACCGGCACCGGCAGCGTCGTGCTGCGCAGCCAGCCGATGCGGTACAGGCCGCGGCGCAGCGCGGTGAGCGCGCCGTAGAGCCAGGCCAGCGGATACGTCCAGAGCGGCGCGCCGCGTGTGCCGTACCAGCTCGCCTGCAGCGTGTCGGCCAGCGCCATCGGTCGCTCAGTCGCTGGCGGGCTGGTGGAACTGCATACGATGCAGCGCGGCGTAGTGGCCCTGCATCGCGAGCAACTCGGCGTGGGTGCCACGCTCCACAATGCGGCCCTGGTCCATCACGGCGATCTGGTCCGCGCCTTCGATGGTGGACAGGCGATGGGCGATCACCAGGGTGGTGCGATCCTTCATCAGGCGCTGTAGTGCCTGCTGGATCAGCCGCTCGGACTCGGTATCCAGCGCGCTGGTGGCTTCGTCCAGCACCAGGATCGGGGCGTTCTTCAGAATCGCCCGCGCGATGGCAATACGCTGGCGCTGGCCGCCGGAGAGCATGCCACCACCCTGCCCGATCGGGCTGTGCAGCCCCTGCGGCATGCGGCTGATGAATTCCATGGCGTTGGCGGCCGTGGCCGCGGCCTCGATATCGGCCTCGCTGGCCCCGGCCAGTTCGCCGTAGGCGATGTTTTCGGCGATGGTGCCATCGAACAGCACCACGCTCTGCCCCACCCAGCCGATCTGCCGGCGCAACGAGGCAAGGGTGTATTCGCGGTAGTCCTTCCCGTCGAGCACGATGCGCCCGGCGCTGGGTTCCTGGAAACGCGGCAGCAGACTGACCAGGCTGCTCTTGCCGCTGCCGGAGCGCCCGACCAGCGCCGTGACGGTGCCGGGGGCGCAATGCAGGTCGACGCCTCGCAGGGCTTCGGTCTCGCTGCGCGGGTACTGCAGACGGATGCCCTCGAAGCGCAGGTCGCCGCGGGTGCGGTCGAGTGCCAGCCGGCCGCTGTCCTGCTCCGGCGGCAGGTCGATCACCTGCGGCCGCGTCGCCAGGTACACCAGCAGCGCCAGCGCGAGCGCCGCGACCGTCTGGATGGCCGTGCTAGAACTCGCGCTGGTGGTAGCGATCTTCATGTTCAGGCGGCGCGCGCGATGCGACACGTCGGCGAAGCGCGCGGCCTCGTGCTGCTGGCCGCCGTAGACGCGCACTTCCCGGTGCGCATGGACGACG
>NZ_JBQCCF010000050.1:0-21996 GCF_051962475.1 Dyella sp. | reverse complement strand
GAAACGCCGAAATGCTCGATCGACCAGAGCTTGCCGGTACGGTAGACGCCCATCTGGATTTCGTCGACGACGAGCAGGATGCCGTGATCGTCCAGGACCTTCTTCAGTTCGACGAAGAAGTTCATCGGCGGGATGACATAGCCGCCGGTGCCCTGGACCGGCTCGGCGTAGAAGGCGGCGTACTCGGTCTGGCCCGTCTTGGAGTCGATGACGCCGTTGTATTCGGTCTCGAACAGGCGCGCGAACTGGTTCACGCAGTTGTCCGAATACTCCTCGGCGGTCATGCCCTTGGGCCGGCGGAACGGATACGGGAACGGCAGGAACATCGCACGCTCGCCGAAGTGGCCGAAGCGACGGCGGTAGCGGTAGCTCGACGTGATCGACGATGCACCCAGCGTACGGCCGTGGTAGCCGCCCTCGAAGGCGAACATCAGGCTCTTGCCGCCCTTGTAGTTGCGCACCAGCTTGAGCGAATCCTCGATCGCCTGCGCGCCGCCCACGTTGAAGTGCACGCGCCCGTCCAGACCGAACTTCTTCTTGGCGTCGAGCGCGATGGTCTTGGCCAGCTCGATGCGAGTCTGGTGCAGGTACTGGCTGGCCACCTGCGGCAGCAGGTCGATCTGGTTCTTCAGCACGTTGTTGAGGCGCGGGTTGGCGTAACCGAAGTTCACCGCCGAGTACCACATCTGCAGGTCCAGGAACGGCGTGCCCTCGGTGTCGTACATGTAGCTGCCGTTGCAGGTACGGAAGATCTTCGGCGGATCGACGTAGTGCACGGTGTCGCCGAAAGAGCTGTACTTGGCCTCGTCGGCGAGCAGCTGCGCGTCGTCGATCATCACGGAAGCGTTCTTGTCAAAGACGTTCATGGGGTGTCCTGAACTGAAGGATCAGAGGGTGGTGGCGACGTGCGGGACCGTTTCGGCCTCCAGCAGGCTGCCGTCGAGCAATTGGGGGAGGAATTCCAGCGCGTCCTCGAAGCCGGTGATCGGCACGTAGGCGATGCCAGCAGCGCGGCAGTGCTCGATGAGGCGGTGCTTGGCGAAGACGAAATCGACGCGGTCGGCGGCGCAGAAATCCGAGGCTCCATCGCCGATCAACAGCGTGCGGGTCGCCCCGCCGGCGCGGGCGCGCTCGACGCAGGCGCATTTGCAGGTACCGCTGGCGCAGCCCTCGGCCTGGAACGGCGAGGTGAGCTGCCAGCGCTGCGGCGGAGTGGCCGGCGAGAGGTGGTTGGCGGCCAGCGGCAGGTCGTCCAGGCCGTAGCGACCCAGGATCTTGTGGATGGCGTAGTCGAGCCCGTCGCTGACCACGCGGATCGGCACGCCCAGCTCGCGCGCCTTGGCCACGAAGCCGGGGAACGCGTGGTCGATCCACAGGTGCGACAGGTGGGTATCCAGCTGCTCGCGGGTCATGTCGAGCAGGGCCACCTGGCCGCTCATGCACTCGCGCGAGCCGATGCGGCCGGCACGCCAGTCCTGCTCCAGCGCTTCCCAGCCGGGGCGGCCGTAGCGGTCGAGCAGCGAGTCGATCACGTCCTCGACGGCAATGGTGCCGTCGAAATCACACAGGATGGTCCACCCGGAGGCAGGGTTGGGCGTTGGGGCATTCGTAGGCATGGCGAAAGGCTAGGCGGCCAGTCTTTCCATGCCCTTTCCCTTTCTTGCGAAATGGCATGCCACCCGCAAGAACGTTCGGACACCCCACAACCACCATTCGCCCCATGCTCCTACGCCACCGCTTCACCCTCCTGCTGGCCTGCGTCCTGCCCGCCCTCTGGCCGATGGCCGGCCATGCCGGCGACAGCGCTGTGCTCGCCTTGGGCGCCGGCGTGCAGCGCATGCCCGCTTGGCCCGGCGCCAGGAACGATCGCGAAGATCCCGTGCCGTATATCGACGTGGAACTGCCCGGCGTCGGCAGTTTCTCCACGCTGGACGGGCTGGAGCTGGAGTTCCTGCACGGGCCGGCCCTGCGCGGCGGCCTCTACGGCGGCTACCAGTGGGGCCGCGAGCGCAGTGACCTGGGCGCGCTGGGCGGCAAGGTGCCCAGCCTGTCGCCGCGGGTGAACCTGGGCGGCTACCTGGAGTGGCAGATCAACAAGGCCATGGACGTGGGCGCCAACCTGAGCCACGACACCCAGGGCGCCGGCGCCTACCTCAATGTCTACGCCGACACCGACCTGCCCGCACTCGGGCCGGTGGAGGAAGAGGCCACGCTGCGCTGGTCGCTGATGAACGACGCGGCGATGAACCGCTTCTTCGGCCTCGGCACCGCATCGGCCGCGGCGCTGGGCGTGTCGCCCTGGCATCCGTCCGGCGGCAGCGAGATGGCCTCGCTGGAGTACGACCTGTTCGTGCCCACCAGCCACCACACCGGTGTGGCGCTGGCGCTGGTCTACGGCCGCCTGCTCGGCGGTGCGGCGAACAGTCCGCTGGTGCAGCAGTTCGGCACCGCCAACCAGTGGTCCGAATCGCTGGCCTTCATCTGGCATCCGTAGCGGCGGACCGGCGCGATACCGGCACGCCGAGCAGCAACGCCACCAGCAGCAGGTGCACCGCGGAGGTGAGCAGGTTGCTGCCGTGGGCATCGAGCGTGTCGGCCGGCAGCAGCGGATCGAGCACGCCGTTGGCCAGGTTCCAGCCCCAGTGCAGGCCCACCGCGGCCCACAGCGTGCCGGTGCGCCACAGCGCGGTGGCATAGGCCAGCCCCATGCAGAAGATCATCAACCACTCACTCGGACCGCGTTCGAGCCGGTAGATGTGGTTGAGCACGAAGTAGCTCGCCGAGAACGCCACGAAGGCGAGCCCGCGTCGCCAGCGGATGCCCGCCGCGCGGTACCAGAAACCGCGCGCCAGGATGTCCTCGGCGATCGACGGCACGAACGTCGACAGCAGCAACATCGGCAGCCCTGCGCCCAGCGCGGCGAAGCCGGCCGCGCTGAACGACGCGCCGGTAGCCGCATACACGCCCAGCTTCTCGCCCACCGCAATCGCCAGTGCCTTCGCGGCGCACGCCACGACGAGGCCGCCAGCCAGCCACGCAAAGGACAGCGGTGCCCGATCCAGCGCGTACGCGCCGTAGCCGCGGTAACCCAGCCAGCGCGACAGCGGCCACGCCACCACCACGCACGCCAGCATCAGCGCCGCCTGCACGGCGAAACTGTGCATCAGGTGCCCACCGACGCCTTCCGCGGACTGGTACAGCACACACAACAGCGCGAAGACGATCCCCGCGCGAACGACCCGCTGGGCCATGGCTACTCCCCCATTCACTTGCCTGGCGCAGTGTAGCCGGGCGGATCAGTGCACCAGCAGGTCGGCCGCCTCGGGCAGATAGCGCAGCTCGAACACCGCCCGGTCGCCCTCACAGGGCGGCGCCTGAGCCAGCGCCGCCTCCAGCGCAGCGGTCGGCAGCGGCCGCGCGGCGAAGGCGGTCTGCCCCGGCACCTGCGCAAAGATCTCGTACACGCGGCCCTGCGCCGGGCTGCCGGCGCAGCCATCGGCCGCGGCCAGATACAGCGCACGCTCGGCGGTTCCAAGTTGCGCGGTGCCCGCGCCGTTCTGCACCCACACGCGCACGCCGGTGGCACGCACGTCGGCGAGCAGCTGTGCATAGGCCGTCGGCGCCATGCGCCCGCTGAAAAAGGCGGTGACGTAGACCGGGCGCGCCGGCGCCAGCACGTGCAGGCCGCTTACTTCTTCGGCGAGCGCATCGGTGAGCGCACGGCGCGCCTCGGGGTTGCGCCAGTGCTGATCGTCGATCTCCAACGGCAGGTACCAGCCGGTGATCGCCGGGGCGCCAAGCAGCGCCTGCCACTGCGCGGCCACCGCAACGTCGCGGCGGGCCAACCCTTGCAGGTAGCTCGCCACCGCGCCAGGTGCATCGGCCTGGCGCTGGAAGAAGGCCGGATCGGCCGCCAGCCCCAACACCAGTTGCAGCCCGCCGGCACGCGCCTCGTCCAGTCGGGCGCGCAGCCAGGCACGATCGGCCGGTGCGGTAAAGCCGTCGCCGTACTGTGTCCACTGCACCACCAACGTGTCGAAGCCTCGCGCACGCACCCTGGCAAACAGCGCTGGCCAGCGTTCCGCCGGCAAGGCGCGATCGGCCAGCTGCGGCTGGTAGAACAGCGCGTGGACCGGCGGCACGGTGCGTGCCGACGCCGCCGCACAGAGCAGCATCAGCGCAGTCGCCAGCAGTAGCCGCGCGCGGGTCACCACTGCCCTCCTACGGTGAGAAATACCACGTTGGTCTCGCGCAGGTAGCTGGTGAACGCATGCTGCCATTCCAGCCCGACGCGCACGCGGTGCGCGTAGGCGTCGTAGCGGCTTTCGCCGTACCAGAGGTTCCAGCGCACGCCGAGCCCGGCGCGAAGATCGTGGCCGAAGCCCTGCCCGTGGCCGCGCTCGATGCCATTGGCCTGCAGCCGCACGAACGGCTCCAGCGTCTGTGCCGCGGGCAGCTTGCGGTGGTAGCCCCATTGGTAATCCAGCGTGGCCACGCTCTGCTGCGCTCTGAGGTAGCGCGCCACGTCCACGTAGACGTTTTGCGCGAACCAGCCGCGGCCTTCCGGATGCCAGTCGTCGCTGAAACGCGCGCCACCGGTCCACGAGCCGCTCGCACGCAGCAGCGTGTCGCTGCGTCGTCCCTCGACGCGCCCGATGCCCAGTTGTTGCTCAGCCGAGAAGATGATGGTCTGGCTGCGCCACGGTTTCCAGTGCACGCCCACGCCCAGCCGCGGTGCATGCACTGGCTGCCAGTCGCCTTGTGCACCGCTACCCGCAAACACGCGGGCGTACGCGGCGAGTGTGTTCTCGTCGCCGCCCGACGGCGCGTCGAACCGATATTGCGCCTCTACCTGCGCGTAGCTGCGGTAGGACACGCCCGGCGCGATCGCGTTGGCGGCCGAAGAGACGCTGTCGCCAATGGCCAGGTCGCCGAGAATGCGCCAACGCCGACCGAGGTCCTCGTGCAGGCGACGCAGGTTGAAGCGCTCCAGCTCCACTCGATCGTCGCCGGCGTCGTCCTGGGCGGCCGGTCCATCACCGCGGCCGTCCAGCTGATCGATCGCCTGCGCCGCATAGGTGCGTGCCTGCGCGCGATCACCCTGGGCCAGCTCCAGGTACATCAGTTGGCGGGTGAGGTTCGGATCAGCCGGCTGCAATCGATGCGCTCGCTCCAGGGCCGGCCGCGCCCGCGCGCGGTCGCCAATCTGCAGCCAGGTGTAGCCCAGCCCGGCGGCAAGCGCGGCGTCCTGCGGCACCAGCGCGCTGGCTCGCTCCAGCGAGCCGGCGGCCTCTTCCATCGCACCGCGGGCGCGTTGAAGCTGTGCGAGCCGGGCGTAGTAGCGGGCATCCGGCCGCAGCGCAATCGCCTGCTGCAAGGCCGCTTCCGCGGCGGCGGCATCGTTTGCAGAAGCGGCCTGCGCGCGCAGCCACCAGTAGCTGTCCTGGCGAGCGCCTCCGGCCGCGTCAAAGCGATCCAGCCATTGCCGCGCCGCGGCTGCGTCGCCGGCGGCGATCGCTGTAGTGGCAGCGGCCAGGCGATCGTCGGCCGACATCTGCGCCAGGTCCACGCGTCCCCACGCATCCAGCGCCACGGGATAATCCTGCGTGGCGTACGCCTGGTAGGCCAGGGCGCGCGTGTAGTCGCCGCCGGGCGCGCGCTGGCTCGCTTGGGCATAGGCGTACTCGGCCAGGCCGGGACGGCTGTCGTGCAAGCACTGACCCAGCGCCGCCCAGCGGTCGGCGGCATACGAAGGATCGAAATCATCCATCACCATGCGCACGCCATCGCAGTCCTCCAGCGATGCCAGCAGCGGCACCTGTGCGTTGCGCAAGGCGGCGGTACCGAGCGGTGCGCGCAGCCTCGCCCGGTCGGTGGCATCGAAGAGCTCAGGCTGCGCCGCGCCGATCAGCGCCAATCGCTGCAGCATCGCGGCCGCATGGTCGGTGTCGGCATCGGCGAAGGGGTAGGCCTGCATCAGCAGCAGTTTGCCCTGGGCAGTGGCGCCGGCGTCGATCAGGCGGTAACTGAGCGCATCGAGCTGGCGTGCCCCATCGCGCCGCGCCACCAGCCGCTGCGCCTGGCGCAGTGCCTCGTCCAGGCGCCCTGCGCGCAACGCCAGTCCGAAGCGTGCCTCGCCGAAGTCGCCAGGTGGCAGTTGCGCCAGCGCACGCTGCGCGGCAGCACGGTCGTCGCGCGCCATGGCGCCAGGCAGAGCAAGCCGCGCCTGCACGGCGCGGTTCGCGGCAAAGCGCACGCGATAGCGGGTGAGCAGGTCGGGCCGATTGGCCTCCACGTGCGCCAGCAGGTACAGCCATTGCCTTTCCTGCACCTCGCGCGCAAACGCGGGCTGATGCGCGGCCAGGTAGCTCACCAGCGATGCGGCCTGGCCGGCATCACCCAGTGCGTGTGCCATGGCCAGTTGTTGCATCGGCGTCTGCAGGTCGGCGTGGGCCTCCTGCAGGGCGGCGGCAGCAGCCACCTCACGCAGCTGCAGCAACAACGCGAACCATTGAGCTCGCTCCGCCGGTTGCAACGCGTATCCGCCTTCCTGCAACGCGGCGAATGCCGCATCGGCGCGCGCGGCCTCACCAAGATAGATCGCTCGCTGCGCCAGCGCGCGGCGTAACGCCACCCCGGTGTCGCTGCGGGCAAAGGCGGTATCGTCCAGCTCCGCTTGCACGCGATCCAGCTCGCCGGCGCGCAGGGCGTCGTAGCCACGCTGCGCGCGACAGACGGCGGCCGGGTCGGCGCGACAATCGCGTACGGCCGTGGCATGCGGAGTCAGGCGCGGATCGTCCGGCGTGAAACGACGCTGTTCGGCGAGCACCCCCTCGGCGCGCGCGGGCTGTTGAAAGTGGCGCCACGCTTCGGCCAGGTCGAGCGCGGTGGTCACGCTGCGCGGTGCCAGTTCGCGCGCGCGGGTGAACTCGGCGATCGCGGTGGCCTGGTCGCCGGCCTTCATGGCGGCGAAGGCACGCTGCTGGTGCGGGTAGATCAGGAAACGTCGGTAGGCGCTCACGTCGTCCACGCGCACTGGTTGCTGCGCGAATGCCGGAGCCCCCAGCGTCAGTGGCAGCATCATCAGTGCTTGCCAGCGACTACGCGTCATACGGCCCGCCTCAGCGCCGGCGGCTCGGCCTCGGTGGCGATGCCGACGTGCTCCAGCGTAGTGGCGAGGGTCGGCTGCAGGCTGCGTTGCAGCGCCAGCGCCTGCTCCAACGCCGCATGGGTGATCGCGCCCTGCTCAACCAGAAAATCGCCCAGCGGGCGGTCGCTCTGCGCGTGATTGAGCAGCAGCGCTCGCAACGCTACTTCGTCCAGGTGGCCCAGCGCCACCAGCACTTCACCCAGCAGCACCTGGCGCGACACATACTGATTCCACAGCGTCGTCGCGTGGCCGCTGCCGAGCACGCCCGAGCACACCGCCAGGTCGAGCAACTGCCGGCGGGCGCCCTCCTGTTCGCGCCCGTACCAGCTGCGCAGCCCCACAGTGACCTGGCCCTTGTACGCCAGCACGTACGACACCGGCGTGTGCAGCCGTCGCGACAGCGCCGCCAGCGACACCGGATCGATGTAGGACTCGCTGGCCAGCACCAGGGTGCCCCCCTCCTCGCGCAGCGGCAGCACCGCGTAGTGCTGCGCCACCTGCGCCGGGACTCGCGCGCGCAGCTCGGGCCCGATCGTTTCGGCATCCACCGATTCGCACGGCACACCGAGCTGCTCGGCCACCGCCCGCGCCAGTTGTTCGGCGGTGATCAGGCCCGCGTGCAGCAGCGCCGAGCCCAGCGGCAGGCCGGCGATGGGATGGGCCATGGCGTCGCGTAGCTGCGCCTCGGTGAGCGCCTGGCGCTCCACCAGCAACTCGTGCAGGGGGCGGCGTGATCGGCCGGCGCTGTCCAGCGTGGGAAAGTCGTGGGTGGTCTTGTCCCAGGCGACACGGCGCGGATCGCCGTATTGCACGATCTGCCGGATCGCACGGCAGTTCGCCATGAAGTTGATGACGTTGCCCCACAGCAGCCGCGGCACCGACAACAGCCCCTGCATCAGTCCGTAATAGGCGGTGACGAAGATGATCCGCTGCAGCATGCGGTTGACCATCAGCACCGCATTGATCGCCAGCAGCGGCATCAGCCAGCCGTGTTCGGCGAGGATCGACAGAAACCGCGGCGCGCCCGGCCAGAACGCCTGCACCAGCCACAGCAATACCAGCTGCAGCAGGATCAGCATGGCGCCGAAACTGACGAAGTTGGCGATGGCGCCCTTGCGGTCGCGCCACAGGAAGTAGTTGAGCACGGGATTGCCGGTCCACCCATGGGTGCGATACCCCTGGTAGACGATGCCGATGATCCAGCGCGATTTCTGTCGGATCGCGGTCTGCGCCCGGTCGGGAAAGTACTCGCGCACGCAGATCACGCTGGAGTCGCGCAGGCTGCGGCCGAGCTTGCGCCGGCCCGGCAGGTCGCACACCACCGGAAAGCGCACGAAGATCTCGGCCATCCCCCACTGCTTCAGGCGCAGGCCAATGTCGTAGTCCTCGGTGAGGCTCTGGATGTCGAACGCCACGCCGTTACCCTCGGCGATCAGTGCCTGCACCGCGCGACGGCTGAAGCAGGTACCCACACCTGCGCTGGGTACCTGACCGGCGAGCGCCTCACGCACCGGCACATCCTTGCCATGCAGCTCGGCGAACTCGTCCAGGTAATGCAGGCTGGTGAAGTTGTGCCACTGCCGTTCGAACGGATACACCGGAATCTGGATCAGGTCCTTGCGCCCCACCAGGTAGTTGAACAGGCGCAGCTCCAGCGGCGAGACCACGTCTTCGGCGTCGTGCAGGATGAAGCCTGCAAATTGCAGCCGCGCGCGCTGCTCGAACTGCATGATCGCGTCGAGCACGTTGTTGAGGCAGTCGGCCTTGCTGGTTGGGCCGGGCCGCGCGCACACCACCTTGTGCACGTTGGGAAACCGCGCGCAGACCTCGTCGACGTCGCGCTGGGTATCCGGATCGTTCGGGTAGGTGCCCACGAAGATGTGGTAATTCTCGTAGTCCAGCGTCTGCGCCGCCAGCTCGGCCATGTGGCCGATCACGCCGGTCTCGTGCCAGGCCGGCACCATGATCGCCAGCGGCTGCTCCGGCCGGGTGTAGAGCTCGGTGTATTCCATGCGCTCGTGGCGGCGATACACCACCAACGCCTTCCAGGCACGGCGCACCCAGTACGCCACATCGATGAACAGGTCATCGAGCCCGCTCACCAGCATCAACACCGCCATCGCCATGACGACGTAGCCGAGGCCGTACAGATAGGTCGCTAGCAGGTCGAGCATCGACATGGCGGCGGGGTCCTTCAGGCCACGCCGGCGGTCGCGCTGGCGGCCGGCTGCACCACCGGCGCCAGGGCCGCCCCCAGTATCTCGACGATGCGCCGGGATGCATGGCCGTCACCGAACGGATTGCCTGCCTGCTGCATCGCTGTGTAGGCGGGCAGGTCCGACCACAGTGCCTCCACCTCGGCCACGATCCGCGCACGGCCGGTACCGACCAGACGCGCGCAGCCAACCTGGATCGCCTCCGGGCGCTCGGTTTCGGTGCGCATCACCAACAGGGGCACGCCGAAAGTGGGCGCCTCTTCCTGGAGGCCACCGGAGTCGGTCAGCACCAGCCAGGCGTCGACCAGCGCCTGCTGCATGGCCAGATAATCCAGCGGCGCGGTCAGCGTCACATTCGGCAGGCTGCCGAGGATGGCGTGCACCGGCCCGCGCACCACCGGATTGAGGTGCACCGGAAACAGCACCGGCATATCCGGGTGCGCACGCGCGATGTCGGCAATGGCGTGGCATATCTCTTCCAGATCGGTGCCCCAGTTCTCGCGGCGGTGCGCGGTCACCAGCAGGTGCCCCCTTCCCTCCGCGCGGTGGCGGATGCCATAGCGCTGCACCACCCACTGCTGCGCGTCGATCACCGTGTTGCCGGTGACGTGCACCCCTGCCGGGGAAATCCCTTCGGCATACAGCGCACAGGCCGCGCCCTGGGTGGGGGCGAAATGAAAGCGGGTAATGCGGCTGATCATCTGCCGCAGCCCCTCCTCCGGAAACGGCCGGGCCAGGTTGCCGGTGCGCAGCCCTGCCTCCACGTGAGCCACCGGTATGCGGTGGTGGAAAGCCGCCAGGGCACCGAGGAAGGTGCTTTCGGTATCGCCCTGCACCACCACCGCCGACCATCGCCGCTCGTTCAGCACCGCGTCGAGCTGGCTACGGCAGGCCGCGCTGAACTCGCCCAGGCTGGTGCCGACGCGGTGGAAGACGAAGTCCGGCTGGATCTCGAAGCAGGCCAGCATCTGCTGCGCCATGTCATCGTGCTGCCCGGTATGCAGCCAGTACGGCCGCGCCCAGCCGCTGCCCTTCAACGCGTGGTACACCGGCGCCAGCTTGACGATCTCCGGCCGGGTACCGCTGACGATCAGTACATCCCGCATGGGCTCCTGCCGGGGCTGAGTCAACGGCGCAACCGGCACCTGGCGCGATGGCGTGGAAGGCGCGTCGCGGAGGATGGCCGCGGTCTGGATGTGCATGGCGACGTTCTCGACTGGTAGATGCGATGGGTGCCTACGCTACGTAGCGGCTCGAGTGTTCCCCTTGATATTTGTCACCTCGACGGTGGATCGAAAGGAGTGAACTGAGCACGCCGCCCGCCCAGACATCCCTTCCCGAGAGAACGCCCATGGCCATCACACCCGTTTCCCGCTTCGCCCGGTGCCGGCGAGCATTCACCTGTCTGCTCATAGCGGCGGGCATGCTCGTCGGTGGCGTCGCGGCCACCGCCGGCACCACCAAGTCCTCACCTGGCAAATGGGGCAGCGCCGAGCGCACGCTGCCCGCGCCGCCACGCCCGCCCTCGTCGATCCTGCCGAAGCAGCGGACCGTAGCGACACGGTCCGCCACGACAAGCACCGCTGCGGCGATCACGCTTGTTGCCGCTGCAGCGCCCGCCGCTGCTCAGGCTGCACCAGGAGCCAACGCCGCTCGCCGTACCCTGGTGCTGTACGACAGCACCGGCGACTGGGCCTGGCTCGGTGAGGCGTACGCCGTGCAGGCCGCCAACCTGGTTTCGCACGGCAGCGCCTACGTGATGCACCCCGCGGCCAACTACGTGGCCGGGGAACTGGGCAATTACACCGGCCTGGTCTACATCGGCTCCACCTATGACGAGCCGCTTCCCACGGCCCTGCTCGACGATGTGCTCGCCACCACCTCGCCGGTGCTGTGGATGAACAACAACATCTGGCAGCTCAGCCAGCGCGCGGCGGACTTCGCCGGCACGTACGGCTGGAGCCCGCAGTATTTCGACTTCAGCAATGCGCTCACCGTGACGTACAAGGGCGTGACCTTGCAGCGCAATGCGTTGGCGGTGCCCTCAGGGTTGCTGCAGACGCTGATCATCGACCCGTCCAAAGCCCAGGCGATCGCCACCGCCACCAGCGACACGGGTGTGGTGATGCCGTGGGCGACGCGCTCAGGCAACTTCACTTACATCGGCGAGATCCCCTTCAGCTACACCGGCATGACCGACCGCTACCTCGCCGCGGCCGATCTGATCAGTCAGGTGGCGAACCCGGCCATGCGTACCGACCGCAAGCGGGCGCTGGTGCGTATCGAGGACGTCAGCGCCGACACCAGCCCGCAGGAGCTGCGCAACATCGCCGACTATCTGTACAGCCGGCGGGTGCCCTTCAGCGTGGCGGTGATCCCGCTGTATCTGGACCCGAACGGCGTGCTCAACAACGGCGTGCCGGAGAACCGACCGCTGAGCAAGGCCACGGCCGTGGTCAGTGCGCTGAAGTACATGCGCAGCAAGGGCGGCACCATCCTCATGCACGGCTACACCCACCAGTATTCCAACGTGGCCAACCCGTACTCGGGCGTGAGCGCGGACGACTTCGAGTTCTACCGCTCGCACATCAGCGCGGACAACTATGTGATCTACGACGCGCCGCCCGCCGAAGACTCCGCCACGTGGGCGCAGGACCGCATCACCAAGGGCATGGCGGAATTGGCCAAGGCCGGCTTTGCACCGACCATTTTCGAGTTCCCCCACTATGCCGGCTCGGCGGTGGACTACCAGGTGGTGCAGCAGAACTTCGGTGTGCGCTACGACCGCGGCCTGTACGCGGCCAACTGGTGCGCAGGCGGCAACTGCGGCAGCGGCGCGCCGGACTACACGCGCATTTACGGCCAGTTCTTCCCGTACCTGGTGCGCGACATCTTCGGCTCGCTGGTGATCCCGGAGAACCTGGGCAACGTCGAGCCGCTGGAGTTCAATCACAACCCGCCACGCTCGCCGCAGGATGTCCTGGCCAGTGCCAAGGCCAGCACGGTGATCAACGACGGCGTGCAGAGCTTCTTCTTCCACCCCTACCTGCCGCTGGCGAACCTCAAGACCATCGTGCAGGGCATCCAGGGCATGGGCTACACGTTCGTCTCCGCCGACACGGTGCGACAGGACCAGTAAGCGCAGAGGCCGGCACGCCTTGGGGCGTGCCGGCGCCTTCTGCCGTCAGCACGGACGCGCCGTGATCTTCAACCCGTCGAAATCCGTTCGTGCTGAGCGTCGCTTGCGTCAGCAAGCAGAGTCGAAGCACCGCGCTCAGGAAACCCTTCGACTTCGGCGCTTTGCGCCTACGCTCAGGGCGAACGGAGATAGGAGCTGCGCGTTACCTATCATCCCGCGTAAAGATCAGCCCGCCTTCCTCATACACCGGAAAACAGGCGATCGGCTCGTACGCCGGCGGGCAGGTGACGGCGCCGGTGCGCAGGTCGAAGCGGGCGCCGTGGCGTACGCACTCCACCTCGAAACCGTGCACGTCGCCGCCGGCCAGTTCCGCGCCGTCGTGCGTGCACACGTCTTCCACCGCGTAGAGGGTGCCGTCGATGTTGTAGACGGCGATGGCGGTGTCGCCGTCCCACACCACCTTGTATTCGCCCGGCAGAATCTCGCTGCGCGTGCCCACCTTCACCCAGCCGGCGGGCGCGCTCATGCGGCCACCTCGCCGAGCGGCTTTTCCAGCACCTCGAAGCGCAGATCGTCGCGGCGCGGGATACCGAAGCGCGCGTCGCCGTAGGGGAACGGCTTGAACTGCCCGGTGCGGGCGTAGCCGCGGCGTTCGTAGAAGGCGATCAGCTCCTCGCGCTGCACGATCACCGTCATGCGCATGCGGCTCACGCCCCAGCGCGTGCGCGCCAGCTGCTCGGCGTGCGCGATCACCTGCTTGCCGACGCCGCCGGTCTGGCGCGAAGGATCCACCGCGAACATGCCGAAGTACGCCGCGCCGTCCTGCTTCTCCAAGTGGCAGCAGGCGACCATCGCGCCGTCGCGCTCGGCCAGCAGCACCAGGCTGTCGGGCCGAGCAATGGCCTCGCCCACGTCCTGCGCGTCGGTGCGCTGGCCGTCGAGCAGGTTCGATTCGGTGGTCCAGCCGCGCAGGCCGGATTCACCGCGGTAGGCCGATTCGACCAGCGCCACCACGGCGGGAATGTCGGCGGCGGTGGCCGCCCGGAAAGCGAGTTCGGGTGCGTGCATCCGCCGATGATAATCCGCCGCCGCGCTGCTTCGCATGCGGCGGCGATGCGCTCAAGCCTGCGCCGGCACCGCGGCATCCGCTGCGGGCAGGCAGCCCAGGCCGTCGAGCGTGCGGCGCAGCGCCTGTTCCAGCGGCGTGTAGCAGTCGTCGCCGAGAAACCCGACCAGCTTGCGGTCGTCCAGCGCGATCGGAGTGCGCCACAGGTAGCGCATCTTGCGCAGTTCGCGCAGGGTCACCACGAACGGCGCGGCCAGCGTCACCAACCACCAGGGAAAACGCCCCAGCCGCACGTTCGTGTTGCCGCTGGCCCGGCGCACGGCATCGCACAGCTCGCGGCCGTGGACGAAGTAGCCGCCGAAGTGGAACACCTCGAAGTCCGCCAGCTCCGCATCGCGCTCGAGCAGACGCGCCGCCGTCTGCGCCACGTCCGGCAGGTAAGCCCAGGCGTGGCGATGCTCCGGCGCGCCGGGATAGCGCAGCGTGCGCACCGGCTTGCCCGGCTGCACCAGCCCCTGCGCGAACCAGCTGTTGCCGGCGTGCGGACCGAAGAAATCGCCGCAGCGCAGGATCAGCACCCGCGCGCCCCGCTCCGCCGCCGCGGCCAGCCGTCGCTCCAGCTCCACGCGAATGGCGCCCTTGGCGGTGGTCGGATGCTGCGGCGAGGTCTCGCTGAGGCGCGGGAACGCGTCGGGGCCGAAGTTGTAGATCGTCCCCGGCAGCAGGATGCGCGCACCTACTGCACAGGCAGCGGCGATGGTGTTGTCCACCATCGGCAGCACCAGCCGCTGCCAGTCGCGGTAACCGGGCGGGTTCACCGCGTGCACGATCAACTGCACGCCCTCGGCGGCCGCGCGCACGTCCTCGGCGTTCATCGCGTCGCCGAGGCGCCAGTCCACGTATGGGTCGTCATGCTTCGACGAGCGCACCAACGCGCGGATGGCCCAGCCGTGACGCCGTAGCGCCTCGATCATCGCCTGGCCGATGCCACCGTTGGCGCCCACTATCAGGGCCGTGCGTGTCGTGTTCATGTCCCGCTCCCGCGTTGAAGGTGGTACCAGCTTGCGCGCGGCACGGATCAATGAAAATTGCGCAATAGCGTACTTCTGCCATACAAATATGCATGGCCATCGACGACCCCAGCTGGGATCTGCACCGCTCCTTTCTCGCCGTGATGCGCGAAGGCAGCCTGTCCGCCGCCGCCCGCGCGCTGGGCATGACCCAGCCCAGCCTGGGCCGGCACATCCGCGCGCTGGAGCAGCAGCTCGGCGTGGCGCTGTTCACCCGCTCGCCGCAGCGGCTGGCGCCCACCGAGATGGCGCACGAGCTGCTGCCGCACGCACAGGCGATGGCCTCGGCCTCCGCTGCCATGCGCCGCGCTGCCAGCGCCGGCATCGGCGAGCTCCGCGGCGTGGTGCGCGTCAGCGCCAGCGAGGTGATCGGCGGCGAGGTACTGCCCGGCATGCTGGCCGCCTTTCGGGAGCAGCATCCGGGCGTGGTGATCGAACTGGTGCTGTCCAACCAGTCCGCCGACCTGCTGCGCAAGGACGTGGACCTGGCCGTGCGCATGGTGCAGCCCACCCAGCAGGCGCTGGTGGCGCGCAAGGTCGGCACCATCGTGCTGAACCTCTACGCGCACCGGCGTTACCTCAAGACGCACGGCACGCCGCAGCGGCCTGATCAGCTGGCCGAGCACGCGCTGATCGGTTTCGACCACGAGCCACCCTACGTGCGCACCCTGCGCCCGGCCGATTCGCCCTTCACCCGCGAGCATTTCGCCCTGCGCACCGACAGCGACCTGGCCGGGTTGGCCGCCCTGCGCGCGGGCTTCGGCATCGGCTTCTGCCAGGTGCCGTTGGCGGCACGCGACCGCCAGCTGGTGCCGGTGCTGGCCGAGGCGATCGCCCCGGTGCTGCCCACCTGGCTGGTGATGCACGAGGACCTTCGCCGCAGCGCACGCCACCGCGCACTGTTCGACTTTCTCGCCGAGGCGATGGCGCGCTACGCCACGGGAGAGGACCCCGGCCAGCGCGTGCGCTGACGCCGCCTCAGGCCTCGTCGAACCGGGCCGTCAGCGTGGCCGGCTGCGTGTGGGAGCGTTGGCACACGTTGAGGCCCCGCGTGAGCACTTCGCGACCGTCGGCATAGACCAGGCGCAGGTCGTAGCGGCAGCGCGTCACGCCCTGCAGGGCCACGCCAAGCTCGCGCCCCGGATGCAATGGGCGCTCGGCCAGCGACAGTTGCCCGCGCTGCGCGGTGCCCACCGGCGTGGCTTCCACCGCCACGATGGGCGAGTCCGTCGCGTTGACTACGCGCAGGTACTGGGTGGCAGCCACCGGGGCGGCGAAAGGCAGGGCTAACAGCAGGGCGACGAGGGTCTTGCGCATGGGGATTCTCCAGAAACGGCGCGCACGGCTCCGCCATGCCACGCGCGGTGGCACGGAATGCGCTTGGGGGGGGGGGTAAAGCCGCGCCGGCGGCGGAGCGTGCGCCGGCGCGTTGTGCCGCGGGCCGCAGAACGCGGCCGCAGGCGGCGATCAGCCGATCTTGCGGGCGACCGCGAAGTACACCAGGTTGCCCAGGCCGGTGGCGCCAGCGAGCACGGCGATCATGCCGGGGGTGAGCTCATGCCAGTCGGACTGCTGGATGATCGCGAAGCCCGCGGCCAGCGCCACCAGGATGATGCCCCAGCGCAGCGAGGCGTGGCGGCGGCGCACTTCCTCACCCTGCAGGATCGAACGGATCAGCTCTTCCGAGCCGCCCGCGCCGACCATCTTCTGGCGGAAGCGCGCATCGACCACCGACTTGATCGCGTAGGTAATACACAGGAACAGGACAATGGGAATCAGGTTGCCGTCGATCATGGGGTGCTCCTTTGAGTTGGGTGACGGGGCCATAGATACGGGCGCCGCGGCGGCGGTTGCATCGGTCGACCGCCCGCCCCGCAGCCACCGTTCCCTCACAGTTCGTCCCGGGAACGAGTCCGCGGCGCTAACCCCAGCCAGCTAACTTCGCCCATCCTCAAACCTGCGTCATTCCAGCGAATGCCCCCCAAACGCCACGCTCCCGCAGGAGCCCTCAAGCTGCCGTCATTCCCGCGAAAGCGGGAGGAGCATTTCAACGGCGTATGCCGGTCATCCATGTTGCTCCCTGCCAAGATCAAAGTGGATCCCCGCTTTCGCGGGAATGACGACCCAAGAGCGGTGCATCGCGGGCTCAAGCCGAGGCATCCAGCGCCGAAGCCGAACGACAACAGCCCACCACCCAGAAAAGCCCCCTCTCAAAAGTCCCCCCATGCAACCGTCCGGCACATGCGCGTATCTACGCCCCGATGGAAGCTCGCCCCCGATGACCGACGACCGCGCCCTAGTGGATGCCGTACTGGCCAATGCGCCAGGTGCGTTCGCGCGCCTCGTGCGCGAGTACCAGGGCCTGTGCTGGCACATCATCCAGCGCATGGTGCGCCACCCGGAAGACACCCGCGAGCTGTGCCAGGACACCTTTCTCAAGGTGCACCAGAACCTGCACCAGTACCGCTACGAGAGCGCGCTGAAATCGTGGATCGGCCGCGTGGCCTACACCGTCGCCCTGCGCCACCTGGAGCGCAAGCGCATCGCGCTGGTCGATCCGCACGTGGGCGACGACGAGGATTTTTCGCTGCTGGACACCATCGGCGACGGCTTCGACCTGGAAGCGAGCTGCGCCGATGAGGAAATGAGCGCGCACCTGCACGCGGCCATCGACACCCTGCCCCCGCTGCCGCGCACCGTGCTCACGCTCTACCATCTGGACGAGCTGAGCATTCCCGAGATCGCGCAAGTCACCGGCCTGGCCGCCGGCACCATCAAGAGCCACCTGTTCCGCACGCGCCTGAAACTGCGCGAGACGCTGGAAGCCCGGTTGGGAGTAACGCCATGAGCAAGCATCGCGACATCGATTTCTTCCGCCACCCCGCCGCCGAGCGCGAGTGGCAGGCACAGGAACGCGCCATGCACGCCGCCCGCACCGGCGAGCCCGCGGCCGACGACGCACGCACCCGCGCCTACCGCCAGATCGACGCCGCCGTGCGCGCCGACGACGCCATCGCCCTGCCCGCCGACTTCGCCGAACAGCTCGCCGCGAAAGCCGGCCCCGTACCCACCGCCGCCACCGCGCCGGAAACCGGCCTGGAGAAACAGCTCACCCGCCTGCTGCTGGCCGCGCTCGTTATCGCCGGCCTCGTCGTCGCCGTGCTCGAAGGCGGCAGCTGGTTCCAGGCCGATCCAGCCGCGTGGTCGGTGGCCGGTAATCCGTGGGTGCTGGCGCTGCTGGCCTGTCTGGGCGCGTCGCAGGGAGCGGAGTGGTTGCGGCGGAAGCTGGGCTGATCGCGCGCACAAGCGATGCGCCCTTCTGACGACAACTCCCGAAGTCCGCTTCCGGCCAGGCCCGCCATTCGTCAGAAACGTGCCCGACTGAGCTATTAGTTGAGGAATGCCACATCCCCCCTTTCCCCTCGGTGGAGCAGGGGTGGGGCGGGTGCTCGTGGGTTGGCACTGCTCTCGACGACTTCCCGACGATGTTGCGAGCCCAACGCGGAACGCTCAACATGGCCGAGATATGCGGCCACGTCGCTTGTTCAACCGCACGAGATGGCTCGATGAACTCTTCGCCCACATGGCCGACAAAACAGCCTGACGGGACGGTCGAGTCGCTGGCCGGAGGCTATGTCACGTCGGTTCCGCCACCAGCGAAGGACGATCTCTCCGATTGGGTAGAGCTGATGGAAGCTGTGGAGGCGTTGTGTCCGATCTGGCCCGAGAGGCTGGCCACGTGCGCGACGTGGAAAAACTTGCTGTGAAGATCGCTTTTACGTGAACCCTGCCCTGTCCCGCCGAAGGAGCTGGGGCAGATGGGCGGCCGCTATCGCTGCTGAACAAACGCGCCGGCGGACGCGGAATCGCCGGACTTAAGGCCCACCCAAGGAGGAATGACAACATGGAAGCCCAACAGATCCAGACCCTGACCGCGACCTTCGAGGGACATGCCCAGCAAACCGACGGCGGAGTGGAGTACTGGCTGGCCCGCGACCTGCAGCACCTACTGGGTTACACGGAGTGGCGCAACTTCCAGCAGGTCTTGAACAAGGGCAAGACAGCCTGCGAAGTCTCCGGCCATGCCATCAAGGATCATTTTGTTGACGTCAACAAAATGATCGAGCTCGGCAAAGGTGGTCAGCGCGAGATCGACGATGTCCTACTCACGCGCTATGCCTGCTACCTCATCGCCCAGAACGGCGACCCGCGAAAGCCGGAAATCGCCTTCGCCCAGACCTACTTTGCGATGCAGACACGCAGGGCGGAGCTGATCGAGCAGCGCCTGCTGGAGGCGGAGCGGGTGCAGGCCCGACGCAAGCTCTCGGGTACCGAGAAGGAGCTCTCCAACGTCATCTACGAGCAGACCGGCGGCAACGAGAATTTCGGTCTGATCCGCAGCAAGGGCGACCAAGCGTTGTTCGGCAAAAGCACCCAGGCAATGAAGGCGCTGTGGCAGGTGCCCGACAACCGTCCTTTGGCCGACTTCGCCCCCACTATCGTGCTCAAGGCCAAGGACTTCGCTACCGAGATCACCATCCATAACGCGCGCGCCCATGACATGCGCGACGAGCCGGCGATCTCGAGCGAGCATGTCACCAACAACGAAGCTGTGCGGCACACCCTGCTCAGCCGTGGCATTCGCCCTGAAGCACTGCCGCCATCCGAGGATGTGAAAAAGGTGGAGCGGCGGCTGGCCGCGGCCGACAAGAAGACCCTGCAAAACCCGGACAAGCTCCCCGATGACGAATGAGCTCAGTCCTTTGAAGGGGACCGCGTCGGCAAGGGTGGTCACAGTGCGTTCCTGGAAAAGCCTGCTGTGACCGCTAACTCGTAGGCGAACCTGTCCCTGCCCCTCACTCCGGCCCAAGCATTTGTCCGGCGAAAGGCCATTTTCCACGACGGCAGCTGCCGGACCATGTCAGCCCACCGAGGCCGTCGACCATGCTCCGGAGTGAAGGCCTTCGACCGCCAACGGCAGGCCCGCGGCGCGTCGCTCAGGCCATCGCGGCCCGGGCCGCGTCGGTCAACCACTGCATGGCGCCGCGATAGGGGCCGGGGCCGTGGCTGATGCGGGCCACGCCGAGCTCGGCCAGGCGCGCGCGGCTGGGCACGCCGGGCATCACCATCACGTTGAGCGGCAGCGGCGAAGCTTCGGCGAGGCGCGCGATCAGCGGCTCGGCGATCACGCCGGGCACGAACAGGCCGCTGGCTCCGGCGTCTGCATAGATGCGGGCGCGCCGCAGGGCCTCTTCCACCATGGCCATGTCGTGCGCTTCGGTTCCCTTCTGGAAGAACACGTCGGTGCGCGCGTTGATGAACAACGCTACGCCGGCCTTGTCTGCGGCCTGGCGCGCGGCGGCCAGACGCGCGGCATGGTCGGCCGCGTCACGCAGGCTGCCATCGGCGGGGAAGCTGTCTTCCAGGTTGCAACCGATGACGCCCGCTTCGAGCGCGGCGGCTACGGTGGCGGCAACGTGTGCCGGCGTTTCGCCATAGCCGCTTTCCAGGTCGATGGTCACCGGCTGGGTGACCGCGGCGACGATGCGGCGCAGGTTGTCCAACGCGAACGCGAACGGCATCTGCTCGCCGTCCGCAAAACCGTTGGCCGCGGCCACCGACCAGCTGCCCGTGGCGACCGCGCCGGCACCGGCCTCGGCGACGGCACGCGCACTGCCTGCGTCCCAGGCGTTGAACAGCACCAGCGGCTGGCCGCGCACGTGCAGGGAGTGGAACAGCCGGGCCTTCTCGTTCTGTGTGGTCACATCAAACTCCAACGGGCTATCGGGGGGGGGGATCATTCGAAACGGACGGCGAAACGGTGCCGCCGTCGCGTAGCAGCCATCGGCTCGTGCCCGGCCCGTGATGCGTGGGGCGCGTTGCGAAGCCCGCTGTAGCGGGCGGGCACGAGCGATGACGGCTCAGGCTTGTTGCGCGGCCTGGGCGGAGGCGTAGGCCTCCTTCAGCTTCACCGCGCATTCGTCGCAACACACCTCGACCACGGCCCCGCCGATGCGCACCTGGATGGCGGTGTCGTCCAGTTCGTAGTCGCAGGCAGCACAGGTTCGCTTGCTCATGTCGTTCTCCTTCAAAGCGTGAAGAGAAACCTTCGAGGGCTGCCCCGCGCAGGCGAGGGAGCCGGGAAGGCGTCGACCCCGAGTGGGGTGACGTCAGTAGACCCGGCGCCACTTGCGGCGGCTATCGAAAACTTTAGCGATCAGCGCCGCAGCGCAATCTGCCGGAACTCGCTGGGCGTGCGCCCGTACATCTTCTGGAACGCCGCGGTGAAGTGGCTGTGACTGGAAAAGCCCAGCTCCATGCCCAGCGCGGCCAGATCCTCGTAGTCGCGCAGCAGATCCAGCGCGCGCGCCAGGCGCAAGCGCAGCTGGTAGCGGTACAGCGGCACGCCCTCCACCAGGTGGAAGCTCTGGGTGAGGTAGACCGCCGACACGCCGACTTCCGCCGCCACCTCGGCCAGCGTCCAGCGCCGCGCCAAGTCGCGCACCAGCACCAGCTTGGCGCGATCCACCAGCCGCTGACGTGCCTGGCTGGCACCCGCCACGTGGGTGGTGCGCGGCGCCAACGCGCGGTGTGCGAGCGTCAACGCCAGGCTCTCGCCCTCCAGCGGCTCGGCCACGCCCTCGCGCAGCGAATGGCGCAGCAAAGCCACCAGCACCTGCGCGCGCGGGTCGATGCGCAAGCGCGTCTGGCAAAAGCGCAGCGGCTCGCCCGGCGCCAGCAACTCAGGCGGGGCGATCTCGCGCAGCAGCACCTCGTCCAGCGCCATCGACAGGCTGGCGTCACCGCCCGGGTTCGGATGGCTGATCTGGTAATCCTCACCCGCGTTGAAGAACAGCACCTGGCTGGCGTCGGCCACTGCGTCGTCCGCATCCACGTGGCGCACGTAGGTGCCGCGATACGGAAACACCAGATGCGTGCGGCTGGCGCGCTCGATCGCGCTCTTGTGCCGACAGCTGCCCGCGCACACCACGTCGCGCAGCTCCACCATGGGCGTGCTGAGCAGCGTGTGGACCTGGAAATCAGGAGGTGCCGTGGACATGCGGGGATTATGGCCACGGTGGCACGCCGCGCGGGAGGGGCTCTACCTCGGAGCGACTCAAAAGGCGGTTCAGCGCACACATCCCTTGTGGCCGTTTTAAAAACCCACCGCCGCCCTAGCCAGAGGCTCGTAACACTTGTTCGATAAGTGAACCTGAGGTAGCCCGGCTTTTTCGGACACGTTAGTTAAGCACTCATCGCCGCATCGTCGACACTGGCCGGCGTTCGGTAGCCAAGCGTCTGATGCAGGCGCTTGCGGTTATAGAAGCCCTCGATGTAGCTGACGATGGCGATCC
>NZ_JBQCCF010000049.1:0-62764 GCF_051962475.1 Dyella sp. | reverse complement strand
CGTGCACCTGAATGGGCTGTATTGCCACCCTTACACGCTCGCGCTGGCGCTGACGAACGCCGTGGTGGTGGCGCAGCCCGTTGGGCGCACGCCCTCGGCGCAGTTGCGCGTCTACACCGACGCCCACGTGGCCGAAGCGCTGCATTGCCATCCGGGCCGCCATCTGTGGCAGGTGCTGGGGCCATTTCCGCCGGCGCACACGGTGTTGCAGCATCGTCTGCGCATGAACGGGTTTCTTACCCGTTGGCTGGAGTACCTGGCCGAGCAGGGGCACTCGGTAGGTACGCTGGAGCGCGACGACGCGGCGCCTGCCCAGGTCGAGTAAACAAGGCGAAAATCAGGCAACAAAAAACCCGCACAAGGCGGGCTTCTCGTTAGTGGCGGAGCGGACGGGACTCGAACCCGCGACCTCCGGCGTGACAGGCCAGCATTCTAACCAACTGAACTACCGCTCCACATCTTGCTTCCAGCTTCTACTGCATTCGCGTTGCGGCGAATTGCGGGTTTCCAACTTGGCGTCCCCACGGGGATTCGAACCCCGGTCGCCACCGTGAAAGGGTGATGTCCTAGGCCTCTAGACGATGGGGACGAATTAAGTTGGTGGAGCCAGGCGGGATCGAACCGCCGACCTCCTGCATGCCATGCAGGCGCTCTCCCAGCTGAGCTATGGCCCCGCCGCTGGAAGCCCGAAAGAATAGGCAGGGGCTGTGATTCCGTCAAGCATTTTCTGAAAAAAATTTTTCGAGACGGCGGCCGCCGCCCCGCTCCAGCACGCTCCCGTGCACACACGTGCCTGCAGGTAAGCTTGTGGCTCACGCCATCCAGGAAGACGCATGCACGAGATCGGCTTCATCCGCGACCTCGCGATCGTGATGATCGTGGCCGGTGCCACGACCATCCTGTTCCATCGCCTGCGCCAGCCGGTACTGCTCGGCTACATCCTCGCCGGGGTGCTGATCGGCCCACATACGCCGGGTGTGCTGGTGGCCGATCCTCGCACCATCAACGACATCTCCAACCTCGGCGTCGTGCTGCTGATGTTTACGCTGGGCCTGGAGTTCAGCATCCGCAAGTTGCGCGAGGTCGGCGTCGGGGTGCTGGTGGTGGCGGTCGCCGAGGTCGGCGTGATGCTATGGATCGGCTACGGCCTGGGCGAAGCGTTCGGCTGGCAGGGCAGGGACGCGCTTTTCCTCGGCGGCATCATGGCGCTGTCTTCCACCATGGTGGCCACGCGCACCCTGTCCGAGAGCGGACTACGCGCGCTGCCGTTCGCCCGGTTGGTGATCGGCCTGTTGGTGGCGGAGGACATGCTCACCATCGTCATCCTCACGCTGCTGACGGCGGTGGCGATCGGCGGCTCGGTCGAGGCGTCGTCGGCCTTCACCTTGATCGGCCACCTCGGACTGTTTGTCGTGGCGGGCATGATTATCGGCCTGCTGGTGGTGCCGCGGCTGGTCGATTACGTGGCCGGCTTCGGCCGCAACGAAATGCTGCTGGTCAGCACGCTGGGGCTGTGCTTCGGCGCCAGCCTGCTCGCGGCCTGGATGGGATTCAGCGTGGCGCTGGGCGCCTTTCTGGTGGGTGCGGTGGTCGCCGAGGCGCGCAGTGCGGAAAAGGTCATGCACTTGATCGAGCCGCTGCGGGACATGTTCGCAGCGCTGTTCTTCGTGGCGATCGGCCTGAAGATCGATCCGTCCATGTTGGCCCAGTACGTGTTGCCCGCCTTGGCGATTGCCGCCGTGGTGATCCTTGGCAAGACCGTCGTGTGCAGTGTGGGCATGTTCGCGATCGGCCACGATCCGCGCACGGCCGTGCGTGCCGGGGTGAGCATGGCGCAGATCGGCGAGTTCTCGTTTGTGATCGCGACGCTGGGCCTGTCGCTTGGCGCTGTCAGCGACTTCATCTATCCGGTGGCGGTGGCCGTGTCGGTGCTGTGCATGGCGGCCTCGCCCTACCTGGTGCGCTCGGCCGATGGGCTGGTGAACGGCATGCGACGCCTCGCGCCGTCGCCGCTGCGGCTGCTGGTGTCCAGCTATACCGGCTGGCTGGAAAACCTCCGCCCGGTCAACGAGAACGCGGTGATCGCCGCCATGTTGAGGCGGCTGCTCACGCACATTGCGATCAATGTGATGCTGGTGGTGACGCTATTTGTCGTGGGCGCCTACATCAACGCGCACAACTGGGCCTGGTTTTCGATGCTCGGGCTGACGCGGGACGCGCGGCATACGGTGATCTGGGCGGTGGCGCTGTTCCTGGCGCTGCCATTGCTGATCGCGGTGTATCGGAAGGCGGAGGCGCTGGGGATGTTGCTGGCCGAATTGGGGATTCGCGAGAGCTATGCCGGGAGCTATACGCGCGCCATCCGTGGCGTGCTGGCGCGGCTGATCCCCCTGGCGACCTTGTCGGTGCTGGCCGTGCTGGTCAGTGCCTTGGGTTCGGCCATCCTTCCGCCGCGCGGGGTCGCCCTGTCGCTGGCCGCGGCCGGGGTACTGGTCGCGGTGGTGTTGTGGCGAGGGCTGGTCCGGGTGCATGCCCGTTTGCAGGCCGCTCTGCGCGACACCATCGCGAAGGAATGAGCGCGGGTCAGGTGGCGTAGCCGCCGGGTGGGAACCTTTTTTGCAACGGACGGTCGCAGGCCGGGTGTCGTTGCCAAGCGTTGGCAGCGGTCGCACAATGAGCGGCCAGCCTCCGCAGCGGAGGCTTGTCCGGCGGTGCCGGCACATTCCAATTGAGGGAGTCTCGAATGAAGCATTTTCTGCGTCCCACGCTCACGACGGCCGCTCTGGCCGTGGCGCTGGGCATGACTGCCGGCGCGCATGCGCAGGCCGCCAAGTCCTCGGCTGCTGGCACGGTCGACAAGACCAAGGCCAGCTACGTGGTGGGTTGGGACCTGGCCAGCTCGCTGCCGCCGCTGGTGCGCAACGAGGTGGATCCGGCGACCGTGGCTCGCGCCGTGCAGTCGGCGCTGTCGGGCCAGAAGCCGACGATGAGCGAGGCGGAATACAAGCAGGTGAAGCAGGCGTTCATCACCAACCTGCAGGCCAAGGCGAAAGCCGAGTACGAGCAGGTGGCGGCCAAGAATAAGGCCGAGGGCGACGCCTTCATCGCCAAGAACAAGTCGGCGCCGGGCGTAAAGACCACGGCTTCGGGCCTGCAGTATCAGGTGATCTCGGCCGGCAGCGGACCGCGTCCGGGTCCGAACGACACGGTGCAGATCACCTACACCGGCACCTTCGTCAACGGTGAGAAGTTCGACGCGTCGGCCGATCATCCGGAGCCGAAGACCGGTACCTCGGTGCCGATTCCGCTCGCTGGCGTGATCCCGGGTTTCCGCGAGGGCTTGATGCTCATGCAGACCGGCGCGCACTACAAGCTGTTCATTCCGTCGAGCCTCGCCTATGGCGCCCAGCCGGGTAACGGCTTCCCGCCGAACGAAACCCTCATCTTCGACGTGACCCTGGAAAAGACTGGCCCTACGCCGGCCGGCCAGGCCCAGCCGGGCCAGGGCGGCTGATCGTCCGCTCGTAGTACCAGCTGAACCGGAAAGGGCGCGAAGTGATTCGCGCCCTTTTTCTTTGGGCGTGTGCGCGGGCGCTGCCTGTTAGAATTTGCGTTTCGATTTGGCAGGGAACTGAGCTGCGATGAAAGTCACCATCTTCGGCACGGGCTACGTGGGCCTCGTCACCGGTGCTTGCCTGGCGGAAATGGGCAATCACGTGGTTTGCGTCGACATTGACGCCGGCAAGGTGGAGCGACTCAAGCAGGGGGATATCCCGATCTTCGAGCCGGGCCTCGAGCCCTTGGTGAAGCAGAACTTTGCCGAAGGCCGGCTTGCCTTCACCACCGATGCCGCGCCGGCGATCGCTCACGGCGACATCATTTTCATTGCGGTCGGCACGCCGCCGGATGAGGACGGCAGCGCCGACCTGCAGTATGTGCTGGCCGTGGCGCGCACCATCGGCCGACAGCTGGGTCGCTACGCCGTGGTGGTCAACAAGTCCATCGTGCCGGTGGGTACCGCCGACCGCGTGCGCCAGGCGATCACGGAAGAGGTGGCAGCCCGCGGCGCGGTGGTGGATTTCGATGTCGTCTCCAACCCCGAGTTCCTCAAGGAGGGCGATGCCGTCGAGGACTGCCTGCGGCCGGACCGCATCGTGATCGGCAGCAACAGCGAGCGCGCCATCGCGGCCATGCGCAAGCTCTACGCGCCGTTCAACCGCAACCACGACCGCACCGTGCTGATGGACGTGCGCTCGGCCGAGCTGACCAAGTACGCCGCCAACGCCATGCTGGCGACCAAGATCAGTTTCATGAACGAGATCGCCAACATTGCCGAGCGCGTCGGCGCCGACGTGGAACTGGTGCGCCAGGGCATCGGCTCGGATCCGCGCATCGGGTACCACTTCATCTACCCCGGCGCCGGCTACGGCGGTTCGTGCTTTCCCAAGGACGTGCAGGCGCTCGAGCGCACCGCACGCGCCCATGGCTACGAGGCACGTCTGCTGGGCGCGGTCGAGCAGGTCAACCACGAGCAGAAGGCCAAGCTGTTCGAGCTGATCCAGCGGCATTTCGGCGGCCAGCTCGCCGGCAAGACCGTTGCCCTGTGGGGACTGGCGTTCAAGCCGAACACGGACGACATGCGCGAGGCGTCGAGCCGGCGCCTGATGGAGATGCTCTGGGCGGCCGGTGCCAGGGTGCGTGCGTTCGACCCGGAGGCGGCGGATGAGACCCGCCGGATCTACGGCGATCGCGCCGATCTGGTGCTGTGCGAGCATCCCTACGATGCGCTCGACGGTGCCGACGCGCTGGCCATCCTGACCGAATGGAAGGCTTTCCGCAGCCCCGATTTCGCACGCATCCGCAGCGCGCTGGCCACGACGGTGATCTTCGATGGCCGCAATCTGTACGACCCGGCCGCCGTCGAAGAGGCCGGCCTGGCGTATTACGGCATCGGCCGCGGCCGCAGTCTCGCACGGAGCTGATCGTGTCCGACGAGCGTCCCGACCTGGAACAGCGGCTGACCGAACTGGAGGTGCGGCTCACCTTCATCGACGACACCGTGCATGCGCTCGGCGCCGCCGATGCGGAGCAGGCGTTGCGCATCGCGGCGCTGGAGCGCATCGTGCGCGACCTGCGCAGCGAGCTGGCGTCGGTGCGCATCGGCGCATCGAACGACGCACGCGACGAGCCGCCACCTCCCCACTACTGAAACAGCACGGACACGGATCCAGAGCATGGGCGATTCCTTGCGCGACCAGCTGCTCAAAAGCGGCATCGTCAAACAGGTGCGTGACGAGAAGCGTCCGCCGCCGTCGCACGGCAAGCCGGCGCGCCAAGGTGCAGGCAAGGCGGGGGCGAAGGGCGTCAGGCCCGCTGGCGAGCGTCCGCGTGATCAGGCGGAGATCGACCTGGCGCGCGCGTATGCCATGCGCGCACAGACCGAGGCGGTCGAGCGTAAGCGGGCCGAACGGGAGGCGGCCGAGCAGGCGCGAATCCGGCGTGAGCGCAAGGCCCAGGTGCAGAAGCTTCTGGACGGCCAGGCGCTCAACAAGGCCGACGCCGACCAGGCGCGGCACTTCGAGTACGGCGGCAAGATTCGCCGCGTCTATGTCGATGCCGCCCAGCTGGCAGCGCTCAATGCGGGCGAGCTAGGCGTGATCCAGCAGTCGGGGCGCTACGTGCTGGTGACCCGCGAGCTGGCCGAGCAGGTGCGTGCCGTCGATGCGGGCGTGGTCGCGTTGCTGGTGTCGCCGGACGAGGCGGGCGAGTCGGACGACGGTGTGCCGGCCGATCTGATCTGGTAAGTCGCTGCCGCCGCGGCGGCAGAACATATCAGGCGGGCAGGAGCGGGGCCGGTGCCTCGCGCAGTGCCGGAAGGTCCCAGCCCGCCTTGGGCGTGAAGCGCTCGCCGTGCTGGCGCGCGAGCTTCTCCAGACGCCCCTTCACTACCTCGGCGCCCTCGCTGCGGGCATAGGCGATCGGGCCGCCACGGAACGGTGCGAAGCCGGTGCCGAAGATCACGCCGGCATCGAGCAGGTCGGCATCGTCCACCACGCCGTCGGCCAGGCAGGCCACCGCCTCGTTGACCATCGGCAGGATCAGCCGCTCCTGCAGGTCCGCCGGTGCGGTGTAGTCCGGATCGACCTCCGGCTTCACTGGCTTGCCGTCCTGCCAGACATACAGCCCCTGACCATCCTTCTTGCCGCGCTTGCCAGCGTCGAGTTTTTCCTCGATACCGGGCGGCAGTTCCAGCCCCAGGAACGGCGCCAGCTCCTTGCCGACGGACGCACACACGTCCAGTCCCACCGTGTCGGCCAGCTCGATCGGCCCCATGGGCATGCCGAATTTCTTCGCCTCGCGGTCAAGCACAGGCCCGGGCACGCCCTCGCTGTACAGGCGCAACGCCTCCAGCAGGTAGGGCATGAGGATGCGGTTGACCAGGAAGCCCGGAGTGCCTTTCACCGCCACCGGCAGCTTGCCAAGCGCCTTGCAGAAGGCGAGTGCGCGCCGTTCGACGGTGGGATCCAGCCCGTCGTGCCGCACCACTTCCACCAGCGGCATCTGCGCCACCGGATTGAAGAAGTGCAGGCCGAGGAAGCGCTGCGGCTGCTTCAGTCCTGCGCTCAGTTCGTCCAGCGGGATGCTGGAGGTGTTGCTGGCGAGGATTTCCTGAGTCTGGAACTGCGGTTCGATGGATGCATACAGCGTCCGCTTCGCCTCGGCGTTCTCGTAGATCGCCTCGATCGCCAGGTCGGCATCGGCCACGCCGCTGCCGTCGACGTCGGCGCGCAGGCGTTTCATCGTGGCCTCCACCTTGTCCGCCGACTTGAGCTTCTTTTCGTACAGCTGGCGTGCCCGATCCAGTGCCGGCTGGATGAACTTCATCTCGCGGTCCTGCAGGGTGACCTGCAGGCCCTTGAGCGCGCACCAGGCGGCGATGTCGCCGCCCATGACGCCGGCGCCGACCACGTGCACATGCTCGATGCCATGCTCCACGCCTGCGCCCTGGTTCTTCAGGCGCTCCTGCAGGAAGAAGATGCGGATCAGGTTGTGCGCGGTAGGCGTGTCGGCCAGCTTCGCCACCGAGCGCGCCTCCAGCGCCAGGCGCTGCTGGATCGAACTCCCGCCGCGCCGCCACACCTCGATCATCGCGAACGGTGCCGGGTAATGCTCCTTGCGCACCTTGGCCGCGGTCTGCTTGACCACCATCGGCGCCAGAATCTGCCGCACCGGCCACAGGTTGGTGGCCCAGGCTTTGGCCCGCTGGCTTAGCGGACGCGTGTACGGCCTGCGCAGCAGCGCGCGTGCCTCCGCCAGCAGTTCGGCCGCTGGCGCGACGCGATCGATGACGCCCAGCGCCAGCGCCCGCCGTGCCGACAGCGTGCGGCCGGTCAGCATGATCGGCAGCGCGTCGGTGGCGCCGATCAGGCGGGGCAGTCGTGCCGTGCCGCCCCAGCCCGGGTGGATGCCGAGCATGACCTCGGGCAGGGCGATCCGGGTGCTGTCATCCTCGGCAGCGATGCGCTGGCGGCAGGCGAGGATCAGTTCGGTGCCGCCGCCCATGCAGGCGCCATGCACTGCCGCCACGGTCGGAAAGGGCAGGCGGGCGAGCTGCTCGAACACGCGTTGGCCATGCTCGATGTTCTCGCGCACGCTGCCGTGCTCGGCATAGGAGACGAATTCCTTGATGTCGGCGCCCACCGCGAATCCGCTGGGCTTGGCCGAGTGGATGATCGCCCCGGCGGGCTTTTCGATCGCCAGGCGCTCGACGATCTGCTCGAGTTCGTCCAGCACCTCGCGCGAGATCGCGTTGACGCTGTTGCCCGCACGATCCAGGGTGAGGGTGACGATGCCGGCGTCGTCCAGGCCGGTCTTCCAGTGGTTGAATCGCAGTCCTTCGAACATGGGAGCCAGCAGCCGCTGAGGAAGGGCTCCAAACCATACCCTCCCGGACGGTCGAATGCGAGATCGGGGCCTGCGCCAGCCGGCGTCGCCGGACAGACCGCGAAGGCGGTCACGTTCGCTATTGCCAATTGCCCGGCGGTGCGCAAACGTACCGCGCTATATGCAGTCCATGATGGCGTCCAGCCCGCCCAAGGCCGGAGTGGAAATCTTCGAGCGCATCCTCGCCGCCCCGGGAGGCCTGATCGTGCTCGAAGGCGGCGATGGCGCCACGCTGATCAACGACTTTCGCACCATCGCCCGGCACTCCGGCCAGGCGGTCTACCTGTGGCAGCCCGACCAGGGGCTGGGAAGCCTGCGCGATGCGCACGCGCGCGTGCCCGGCTGCCAGCGCCTGGGCAACGCGCTGCGCTACATGCAGCAGAGCATGCACTTCGGCGTTTACCTGCTGGCGGATCTCGAGCTGCCGTTGTCGGCGATGGACGCCACCTTGCTGCGTCAGCTGGCCCGCGCGCCAGCCGGACATGTGCGCCGGGTGGTCCTGCTTGATGCGCCGCAGGCGCTGGTCGATCACCTGGGCGAGGCGGCGGTGAAGATCAGCGCCCGGCTGGATCTGCCCGTGCGTCCCAGATTGCGTGACGGGCGCTGGGTCGTCTGATGGCCGCGCCGACCGACATGCTGGTGGTGGCGGCGCACCGCGAACTGCGTCGGCGCCTGTTCGATGTGCTGGACCGCGAAGAGCACGATCGCATCCTCAGTGCGCGCGACGCCGCCCATGCCGCCATCCTCCTGGCTGGACGCGGACCGGTGGCCCTCATCGTGGTCGCCTTCGAAGGGGATGGGCGGGCCTCGCGGGCGTGCTGCGAACAGCTGCGCGCGATGGATGTCTGCCGCGACGCGCCGTTGCTGGCCGTGTTCGCCGCCGACTGCAAGATCGGCCCGGCGCTGCTGCCAGATTCGGTGACCGACTGGCTGGACAGCACCCATCTAGAGCGTGAACTGGTGGCACGCTGGCAGCGTGCCCGCTCGCGTGAGCCGGCCGGCCCCATACCGGAGGGCCGCGTCGTCGCCCCCGCTTCGCCGGAGGATGCGCTGGCCTACCGCTTTGCCTTCGATGACGACGACGGCGACTGCGAATGGATCGTGGTGGACCCGTCCGGCGAGCGCATGCTGGACATCAACGCGGCCGTATTCCGGCACAGCCAGCTGGCGGTGACCGACCTGCTCGGCAAGCCGCTCGCTGCGCTGCTGGCCTTCGAGGGCGTCGAGTGTGACCAGGTGCTGGGCGAGGTGGATCGCCGGTGGTACCCCTGTCAGCGGCGCACGCGGCATGGCGCCGATACCGGACAGGCCAACGCGCGGCGTGTGCGCCACCGCGGCCGGGACGCCGTGGCATTGTCGTTTCGCAGCGACCGCGCCGAGGCTCGCGGCGAGGCGGCGCTGGCCCTGCTCACGCGGATGTTCCAGGCGGGCAACAGCATCGACCCACAGGCAGCCACGGCCCGTCTGCTGATCGACGAGCTGTCACTGGATTACCTCGCGCTGTGGTCGGCCCGCCCCGAAGACAGCGCGGTGCCGTCGCAACTCATCCTGCACTGGAAGGGCGAGGACATCGACTGGCCCGATCCTGCCTTGCAGACCTCGCTGCGCCGGGTGCTGGGCGGCAAGGCCATGCTGCATGCGGACGATGGCCAGCGGTTGGCCGAATACGACCCCTTGTTGCAGCAGTTGCGCCTCGCCGGTTTCGCGGGCCTGCCACTGCTGGACGAGCGCCGCAGCGTGATCGGCGCCCTGCTGGTGGGGCGTCGGCGTGGGCTGGGGCGGATGGATATCGTCGAGCCGGTGCTGCGCTGTGCGGCGGCGCGCTTCGCCCAGTCGATCGAGTTGCGCCGCACGCGCGAGCAGGGGCGCGCCGAAGGCCTGCTGGATGCGCTCACCGGCCTGCCCAACCGCCTGCTGTTCAACGATCGCCTGGACACGATCATCCGCGAAGCCCACCGCACCGGCGAGTGTTTCGCCGTGCTGTTCGTGGACCTGGATCGCTTCAAGGCGATCAACGACACCTACGGCCACGCCGCGGGCGACCAGGTGCTGCGCGTGGTCACGCAGCGGCTGTGCAGTTCCATCCGCGCTTCCGACACGGTGGCGCGCTATGCCGGCGACGAGTTCACGGTGGTGTTGCGACACATCATCAAGACCGACGACGTGCTGCGTGTGGCCGAGAAGATCGTGCAGGTGATGGAGGCGCCGCTGCACCTGGACGGCGGCGAGGAGCTGCAGGTCACCGCATCGATCGGCGTGAGCTTCTTCCCCGATGACGCCGCCGACGCCGACACCTTGCTCAAGCACGCCGACGAGGCGATGTACGCCGCCAAGCATCTGGGCCGCAACAACTTTCAGATCTACGAAATGAGCCAGGACCAGGCCCAGCAGCAGGACGTGGCCCTGATTTCCCGGCTGCGCCACGCCGAACGCAACGGCGAACTGCGGGTGTTCTACCAGCCACAGGTGGACGCGGCCACCGAGGACATCGTGGGCATGGAGGCGCTGGTGCGCTGGGAGCACCCGGAGCTGGGCGGGATCAGCCCCGGTGTGTTCATCCCGCTGGCCGAGGAAAGCGGTCTCATCGTGTCGCTGGGCGAATGGGTGCTGCGCACGGCCTGCGCCCAGGCGCAGGCGTGGGAGCAGGCGTTCGGTCTGCGTCTGCGGCTGGGCGTGAACCTGTCGGCGGTGCAGCTGATGGAGCCGGACCTGCTGGACGTGGTCAGCCGCGTGCTCAAGGAGACCGGCCTCGACCCGAGTCTGCTCGAGATGGAAGTCACCGAGAGCATCTCGATCAAGGAGGTGCCCAACCTGGTGGAGAACCTGCACGGCCTGCACGACCTGGGCTGCCGCATCGCCATCGACGATTTCGGTACCGGCGCCGCCTCGCTGGATTACCTGCGGCGGCTGCCGGCCGACCGCATCAAGATCGACCAGAGTTTCGTGCGCAACATCGGCATCGACCCCGACGACGAGGCGATCGTGCGGGCGACCATCGAGATGGCGCACCGTCTGAAGCGGGGCGTGGTGGCCGAGGGTGTCGAGATCGAGCAGCACTTCGAGTTCCTGCGCGCCAACCACTGCGACGAGCTGCAGGGTTACCTGTTCTGTCGGCCGCTGCCGCAGGCCAGTTTCGAGCGGCTGCTGGGCGAGCGTCAGCGCCTGGTGGAAGGCGAGGGCGCGGCGGCGGCTTGAGCTGGGGCCGGTCGTCCCCACCTCGATGAAGCCGCGGGATGAACTTGCGGCGCTGCAGCGTGTCTGATGCGGCTTCCATCCTCCGCCGAGAATGCGATTGAAGTGGCCACAGCAACCGAGGGGACGGCCCGGATGGGCGACAACGAACTGGATCGGGCGCTGGTCGAGCGTGTCCAACAGGGGGACAAGCGGGCGTTCGACCTGCTGGTGCGCAAGTACCAGCACAAGGTGATCGGGCTGGTTTCCCGCTATGCGAACAATCACGCCGAGGCCGAGGACATCGCCCAGGACGCCTTCGTGCGCGCCTGGCGGGCGATCGGCTCGTTCCGCGGTGACAGCGCGTTCTACACCTGGATGTACAAGATCGCCGTCAACACCGCGAAGAACCACCTGGTGGCGATGGGGCGGCGTCCCCCGGCCGACGACATCGATGCGGAAGACGCCGTGTTCGTGCCCGGCTCCGACCGCATGCAGGAAACCGCCACGCCCGAGCGTGAACTGATGCGCCAGCAGGTGGAACAAACCGTGTTTGCTGCGGTCCAAGCCCTGCCCGAAGAGCTGCGCACCGCCATCACCCTGCGGGAAGTGGAAGGGCTCAGCTACGAGGACATCGCCGAAACCATGAGTTGCCCCATAGGAACTGTGCGTTCGCGCATCTTCCGGGCTCGTGAGGCGATCGACGAAAAATTGCGTCCACTGTTGTCCGATCGCGAGGATCAGACATGAGCAACAACCCCGAACAACTCTCTGCAGGCATGGATGGCGAGCTCGGTAGCGAGGAGCTCCGCTTCCTGCTGCGCCGGCTCGACCACGATGCCGGATTGCAGCAGCGCTGGTCGAGCTTCCACGTGGCGTCGGCCAGCCTGCGCGGCGAGCTTCCGACCCTGGCATCTTCCACCTTCGCCGACCGGGTCATGCAGGCGATCGCGGTGGAAGCCGCTGCCGCGGCGATGCCGCGCGGGCGACGTTCGAACTGGCTCAAGTTCTCCGCCGGCGGTGCCATTGCGGCCAGTGTCGCCGTGGTCGCCTTGATGGCGAGTCGGCCAGCCGGACACTCGGTGGACGCGCCACTGGCTGCGCCCTCGGTGGCCAAGGTCAGCGAGCCGGCCGCAGCGCCGTCACAGGCCGCTCCGGCCGCCGTGCCGGCCTGGCTGAGCAATACGAATGCGTTCCGCTACAGCGAGCAGGCTGCGTTCCCCGCCGGCGACGCCATTTCACCCTACGAGCAGTCGCTGTCGCCGTACCGGGTGAATGGTTACCGCACCCGGCAGAACGCCGACGGCAGCTATCTGTTGCTGATCGATCCCACACGTCAGTCGGTCCGGCGCCCTGTGCGCGAGGCGGCTGTCGCGCAGTAAATAGCGCTCCGCGTGTCCCGTTCCGCGGTGCGCTTTCCAGATGCTTACTTGTTTGCCCCGGCGCGTATGGCGCGCCGGTGGTGTCCGTTTGCCTGAACCCGTGTCTAGGAGGAGATCATGAGTCGTTCCAGCGTGCGTCTGCTTGCCTGCAGCGTGTTGATCGGACTGGCCGCTGCCGGTGGCGTCCAGGCCCAGACCCCCGCTGCCGCATCGGCGGCGTCGTTGCCGGATTTCACCGGCATCGTCCAGCAGAACGCGGCCGCGGTGGTGCACGTGGAAGCGAAGTACAACGGCCGCCGGCAACCCCGCGCGATGCCGGGTGTCCCCGGCGGCGATGATCAGGCGGAGATCCTGCGGCGCTTCTTCGGCATGCCGGCCATGCCTTCGCCCGAGGAGCAGAAGCACACCTCGCTGGGCTCGGGCTTCATCATTTCCGGCGACGGCTACATCCTGACCAACAATCATGTGGTCGACCACGCCGACGAGGTGACGGTGCGCCTGCAGGATCGCCGCACGCTCACCGCCAAGGTGGTTGGCACCGATCCCCAGTACGACATCGCGCTGCTGAAGGTCAGCGCCAAGGGCACGCTGCCGGCGGTGCGCATCGGCGAATCTCAGTCCCTGAAGCCGGGCCAGTGGGTGCTAGCCATCGGCTCGCCGTTTGGTTTTGACTACACGGTGACTCAGGGCATCGTCAGCGCGGTTGGCCGTAATCTGGGTGGCGGCGACCAGCCCTACACCTCGTTCATCCAGACCGATGTGCCGATCAACCGCGGCAATTCCGGTGGGCCGCTGTTCAACCTGCAGGGCCAGGTGGTGGGGGTGAACTCGCAGATATATTCCAACACCGGCGGCTATCTCGGCGTGGCGTTCTCCATCCCGATCGACGTGGCGATGAACGCGGTCGAGCAGATCAAGGCGAAGGGTTTCGTGACCCGCGGCCAGCTCGGCGTGATGGTGCAGGGTGTCAGCGATGACATGGTCAAGGTCTACAAGCTCGATCGCGGTGTCGGCGCGGCGGTGACGCAGGTCAGTCCGGACAGCGGCGCCGAGAAGGCCGGTATCCAGGCCGGCGACATCATCCTCAAGTACAACGGCGAAACGATCGACCAGCCCGGCGACCTGCCGCCGCTGGTAGGCCTGACCAAGCCCGGCACGCGCGTGCCGGTGGAAGTGCTGCGCAACGGCAAGCAGGAGACCCTGCAGGTGACGGTGGGTACCGCGCCGCGCGACCCTGACGCGGTGACTCCGGATGGCTCCGCGCCCGTGCAGACCTCCGGCTCCGAGGCTCTCGGCCTGACGGTTGGGCCGATCGGTGCCGATGATCGCAAGCAGATGGGGCTGCGCGCGGGCGAGGGGGTGCAGGTGACGGACATTTCCGGCGAAGCCGCCGCGCAGGCGGGCCTGCGCGCGGGCGACGTGATCCTGCGGGTGGACCAGCACGCCGTAGGCAGCGTGGCCGACTTCCGCGCGGCGACCAAGGACGTCAAGGCGGGCAGTACTGTGCTGCTGCTGGTGCGCCGCGGCGAGCAGAGCAGTTTCATCGGCATCACGGTGCCCGACGGCAAGTGATGCACCTGTCCCGGCGGCTGCTCGAGGGTGGCCGTCGGGGCGCAGGTGGGATGGCGTTCCATGCGATAATGCCGGGTTCGTGCCGCCATCCCGGGGGCATGTCGCCGGCGTTTTCGCCTGGCGGTGCAAGCTGACAGCGTAGCCCATGGAACTGATCCGCAATTTCTCCATCATCGCGCACATCGACCACGGCAAGTCTACGCTCGCCGACCGCATCATCCAGATCTGTGGCGGCCTGGCCGATCGCGAGATGGAAGCCCAGGTGCTCGACTCCAACCCGATCGAACGCGAGCGCGGCATCACCATCAAGGCGCAGTCCGTGTCGCTGCCGTACAAGGCGCGCGACGGCAAGACCTACCAGCTCAATTTCATCGACACCCCGGGGCACGTGGATTTCTCCTACGAGGTCAGCCGCTCGCTGGCCGCCTGCGAGGGTGCGCTGCTGGTGGTCGACGCCGCGCAAGGCGTGGAGGCGCAGTCGGTCGCCAACTGCTACACGGCAGTCGAGATGGGGCTGGAAGTGGTGCCGGTGCTCAACAAGATCGACCTGCCCACGGCCGACATCGACAAGGTGAAGGGTGAGATCGAGGCGGTGATCGGCATCGATGCCGACGATGCCGTCGCGGTGAGTGCCAAGACCGGGCTCAACGTGGTCGAGGTGCTCGAGGCCATTGTGGCGCGCATCCCGCCGCCCAAGCCGCGCGACACCGATCGCCTGCAGGCGCTGATCATCGATTCGTGGTTTGACAACTACCTGGGCGTGGTGTCGCTGGTGCGCGTGATGCAGGGCGAGATCAAGCCCGGCGACAAGCTTCTGGTGATGTCCACTGGGCGCACCCACGAGGTGGGCGAGGTGGGTGTCTTCACGCCCAAGCGCAAGAAGCTCACGCGGCTGGGGGCAGGCGAGGTGGGCTGGATCACCGCCTCGATCAAGGACGTGCACGGCGCGCCGGTGGGCGACACGCTCACCCTCGCCGGCAAGCCGGCCGAGAAACCGCTGCCCGGCTTTCAGACCATGCAACCGCGCGTGTTCGCCGGCCTGTTCCCGGTGTCCGCCGACGACTATCCCGCACTGCGCGAGGCGCTGGACAAGCTGCGCCTCAACGACGCCGCGCTGTTCTTCGAGCCGGAGTCGTCCGAGGCGATGGGCTTCGGTTTCCGCTGCGGCTTCCTCGGCATGCTGCACATGGAAATCGTGCAGGAGCGGCTGGAGCGTGAGTACGACCTGGACCTGATCACCACCGCGCCGACCGTGGTCTACGAGATCCTCAAGACCGACGGCACCATCATGTCGCTGGACAACCCGGCCAAGCTGCCGCCGGTGCCGCAGATCGACGAGATCCGCGAGCCGATCGTGGTGGCCAGCATCCTCACGCCGCAGGAATACATCGGCAACATCATCACCCTGTGCGAGGAAAAGCGCGGCGTGCAGCGCTCGATCCAGTACCTCGCCACCCAGGTGCAGATCACCTACGAGATCCCGCTGGCCGAGGTGGTGCTGGACTTCTTCGACCGCCTCAAATCGGTCTCGCGCGGTTACGCCTCGATGGACTATCACTTCGATCGCTTCGAGGCCGGCCCGTTCGTGCGCACTGACGTGCTGATCAACGGCGATCGCGTTGACGCGTTGAGCCTGATCGTGCACCGAGTGCATGCGGAGCGACGCGGGCGCGAACTGGTCGAGCGGATGAAGGATCTGATTCCCCGCCAGCAGTTCGACGTGGCGATCCAGGCGGCGATCGGCGCGCAGATCATCGCGCGTTCCACCGTCAAGGCCCTGCGCAAGAACGTGCTGGCCAAGTGCTACGGCGGCGACGTCAGCCGCAAGAAGAAGCTTCTGGAAAAGCAGAAGGAAGGCAAGAAGCGCATGAAGCAGGTGGGCCGCGTGGAGATTCCGCAGGAAGCGTTCCTCGCCGTGCTGAAGGTGGACAAATAAGGGCCGCGACGCGCGTCCGGCCGACCTGCGGCCACGGGCGTGTCACGCAACCTTCCCTTGACGGAGCAACACATGGATTTTGATTTTTCCGCCATCCTGCTCGGCCTGACCGTGCTGTTTGGCGTGGTGTGGGGCCTGGATCGCGCGCTGCTGTATCGCCGCCGCAAGGCGCGGCTGGATGCAACTGGTGCGGAATACCGCGATCCGATGCCGGTCGACTGGGCGCGCTCGCTGTTCCCGGTGGTATTCGTGGTGCTGCTGCTGCGCTCGTTCGTGGCCGAGCCGTTCCGCATTCCGTCCGGTTCGATGATGCCGACGCTGGACGTGGGCGATTTCATCCTGGTTAACAAGTTCGCCTACGGCCTGCGGCTGCCGGCGTTCAACAACAAGTTCCTGGACATTGGCGAGCCCAAGCGTGGCGACGTGGTGGTGTTCCGCTTTCCCGGCTACCTGTGCCGCGATGCCGATGGGCACTTCCAGCGCATCGGCGGCGCGGAAGACGGCACCACGCCGGCCAACGGTGCCGACCACGCCTGCCCGACGCCGCTCACGCCGGTGCCGAGCCAGAACTGGATCAAGCGCGTGATCGGTCTGCCCGGTGACACCATCGAAGTGCGCGACAGCCAGATCGTGATCAACGGCAAGCCGGTCGCCTCCGACGAGCTGGGGCCATACGTGGGCAATCCGCAGCGCGCGGAAGATGCCGAGCTGCTGTACTACGGCGCCACAGTGTGGAACGAGCATCTGCCGGGCGAGACCGGCAAGACCGTCAATCATCTGGTGGCCCGCATGCCTTCGCGCATGCCGACCAATATGATCCCCAACCAGCTGGTGCCTTCCAAGGTGCCGCAGGGCTGTTATCTGGTGATGGGCGACGATCGCGAGAACAGCACCGACAGCCGCTGGTGGGGCTGCCTGCCGGAGAAGAACCTCGCCGGCAAGGCGTTCCTGATCTGGTTCAGCTGGCAGGGCCTGCATACCGGCGGCGTCGCCTGGAAGCGCATCGGCACGCTAATTCACTGATCTGCGACCGCTGGCGCGTGACGAGCGCGCCGGCTGCGGGCAGAATCGCCCTCACCGCGTACGTTGCGACGGCGGGACAGAATCGGGCCGAATCGGCCATTACCGGGGGTTGCCGCCAGGCGGCTTAGCGAGGGGACTATGAAAGCAAAACAGTCGGGCATCACGCTGATCGGATTTTTGATGATCCTGATCATCGTGGCCTTCTTCGGCTTCATGGCCATGAAGCTGGTGCCGTCGTACGTCGAGTTCATGGGCGTGAAGAAGGCCATGAGCCAGATCGCCACCGACGGCGCCAACGGGCGCTCGCTGGACACCATTCGTCGTGATCTGATGTTCAAGATGGGTTTCCAGTACGTCGATGACGCCACCATCCAGCCGTCGGACATCACCATCGAGCGCAACAATGGCGCTTCGACGCTGGTGGTGAGCTACGACAAGCAGGTGCCGTTCATCGCCAACATCGATTTCCTGCTGCATTTCGACAACAGCGTGGCGCTCTCCGGCACCGTGGGTGAATGATTCTTGACGCTTGATTACCGATTCCGCGATCCGGCGCTGGCCGATCTGGCGCTGACCCATCGCAGCGTCGGGCGGCCGAACAACGAGCGGCTGGAGTTTCTGGGTGACGCGTTTCTCGGCGCGGTGGTCGCCGAAATGCTGTTCGAGGTGCACCCGCATGCCAGCGAGGGTGAGCTCTCGCGCCTGCGCGCGCAGCTGGTGAACGGTCCGGCGCTGGCAGTGGTCGCGCGTGAACTGGAACTGGGCGACCGCCTGAAGCTCGGTCCCGGCGAACTCAAGAGCGGCGGCTTCCGGCGTGAGTCGATTCTCGCCGACGCGTTCGAGGCGCTGATCGCGGCGGTCTATCTCGATGGCGGGTTCGAAGCCTGCCGACAGGTGGTGCGCCAGTTGTTCGCCGAGCGCATCGCCGCACTGCCGCGCTCTTCCAAGGACGCCAAGACCCGCCTTCAGGAACACCTACAGGCTGGTGGCTGGCCGCTGCCGCGTTACGAGCTGGTCGCCAGCCACGGCGACGACCACGCCAAGCAATTCGACGTGCGCTGCACGATCGCCGAGCCAATGGAGCTGGACGCCCAGGCCAGCGGCTCGAGCCGGCGCTCGGCCGAGCAGGATGCCGCCGAAAGCGTGCTGGCCCGCCTGCTCGAACACAACGCTCGCGCCTGACGCGCGACCCGACTGAACGATCACTGGCATCCGCGCCGCCCCGGCGCGATGCTAGCCCCCTATCTCGCCCCCAGATTTCATGCCGATGACCGACGAACACGACCTTTCCGACGCCGCCGATGGCGCGCCTGCCTTGCCCCACGACGATTTCCGCTGCGGCACGGTGGCGCTGGCCGGGCGTCCCAACGTGGGCAAGTCGACCCTGCTCAACGCGTTGATCGGCTTTCGCCTGTCCATCGTCAGCCCGCGGCCGCAGACCACGCGCCATCGCATCCTGGGGATCAACACCACCGATGCCGGGCAGATCCTCTACGTCGACACGCCGGGCCTGCATCGCGGCGCCAAGCGCGCGATGAACCGCAGCCTCAACCGCGCCGCGCGCTCGGCGATCAGCGATGTCGACGTGGCCGTGCAGGTGATCGAGGCCGGCCGCTGGACCGACGAGGACGAAGCCGTCTACGCCGCATTGGGCGAGCAGGACACCCCGCGCCTGCTGGCGATCAACAAAGTCGACCTCAGCAAGGACAAGGGGGCGCTGCTCCCGTTCGTGGCCAAGCTCGCCGAAACCCACGCCTTCGACGAGATCCACTACGTCAGCGCGCTGAAGGAAAAGGGCCTGGCCGAGCTGGAGAAGGCGATCCTGGCGCGTCTGCCGGTGCAGCCGCCGATCTACGGCGAAGATGAGGTGACCGATCGCAGCGAGCGCTTCCTCGCCGCCGAGATGGTGCGCGAACAGCTCATGCTGCGGCTGGACCAGGAACTGCCGTACGCCACCACGGTGGAGATCGAGCAGTTCGCCGATCGCCCCGATGGCGTGGCGGAAATCCACGCCGTGATCTGGGTGGAGCGCGATGGCCAGAAAGCCATCGTGATCGGCCAGGGCGGCGCCCAGCTCAAGGCGATCGGCAGTGCCGCCCGCCGGCACATGGAGCGCCTGTTCGAGCGCAAGGTGTTCCTCAAGCTGTGGGTGAAGGTGCGCGAAGGCTGGGTGGACGACGAATCCATGCTGAAGAAGTTCGGCTACACCGACTGATCCCGCGGCGCCCGCCGCCGTCCACGCCATGCGCATCGATCAGCAGCCTGCCTATGTCCTGCACGCGCGGCCGTACCGCGAGACGTCGCTGCTGCTGGAGTGCCTGACCCGCGAGCACGGGCGGGTCGGCGTGGTGGCGCGCGGCGTGCGCAGCGAGAAGGGCCGAGCCCAGCGTGCGCTGCTGGAGCCGTTTCAGCGCCTGGCGATGGATCTGCTGATGCGCGGTGAACTCGCCACCTTGCGCGGCGCCGAGCCGCTAGACGCGCCACGCCGCTTGCTGGGCGACCACGGCTTGGCCGGGCTATACGTCAACGAGCTGGTGGTGCGCTTGACCGGTCGGCAGGATCCGCACCCGGACATGTTCGACAGCTACGCGCTCACGCTGGTGCGGTTGTCCGGCATGGAGCCGCTGGCGTGGACACTGCGCCGCTTCGAACGCGACTTCCTGCAGGCATTGGGCTATGCGCTCGTGCTCGACCACGACGCCGTCACCGGAGCGGCGATCGATCCGGACATGTACTACCGCTACCACGCCGAAAGCGGGCCAATGCCGTGCATGGCCGGCGACGCCGGTGCCCTGCGGGGGGAGGTGCTGCTGGCCCTGGCGCACGACCGGTTACCTGGGTCGGCTGACCTGCAGTTGCTGCGCGGCATGATGCGCGAGGTCATCCGTTTTCATCTCGGCGGTGGCGAGCTACGCGCCTGGCAGGTGCTGGCCGCGGCGATGTCGCGGCGCTGAGCTTCGGCGGGCGGGTTGCCGCTGCTCAGGCTGCCTGCTGTGGGCGGTCCAGCGCGCGCAGCGTCTCCATCAGCACGCTGCGGAAGCGCACCACCGCCGACGCGGCCTGCTCCGGCCGGGCGCCCGTCAGTTGTTGCTGCAGCGCCACCACGTGACCCGACAGCGCGGTGGCGCCGCAGAAGCCGCATGAGGAGCGCAGGCGGTGCAGGCGATCGCGCAGCGCGGTGCCGTCCTGGCCGAGCTGATCGAGCTCGCTGCACAGCGTCAGCAGCTCCTGCTGCAACAACTGGCGCAGCGCGCGCATCGTGGTCGAGTCGCCACTGGCCAGCAGTGCTGCCTCGTCGTCGAGCATCGGCAGGCGGTTCAGATAGGCCGGCGCCAGCGCCACTACGCGCCGCAGGTCGTCGATACGACACGGCTTGGCGAGCACATCGCTGAACCCTTCGGCCAGCAGCAGGGCACGCTGCGCGGTGTCGAGTTCGGCGGTGGTGGCGATCGCCACGGCATCGCGCGAGGCGGCGAAGGCTTCCTTGCGCAGCGTCGCCAGAACCTCGCAGGCGCCAGCCCCGGGCATGCGGCAATCCAGCAGCAGCAGGTCGAACACCTCGTTCCGCGCGACGCCCAGGGCTTCGGGGCCGTCCGCGCAATCGGTCGCGTCGGCGCCGAGCGCGCGCACGGCATCGAGCAGGAAGCGGCGGCTCGCTGCGTCGTCATCGGCGATCAATACGCGCAGGGCGAGGGCGTCGGTGCGCGGTAGCGATGCCGCGGAAGGGAGCGTGTGCGTCATGACGAAATCCTTGTCGTTCAGCAGAGTTTGGCAGAATGGCGGGACATGGGTGCCTTATCAAGCCGTCTTCCGTGGGTTCTGTTGCTGGTTCTGTCGCTGCTGCTCGCCGCGCCGGCGCATGCGGGCGCGAGCCTGGCCGCCAAGTCGGTCACGGTACCGGGAGCCACCCTGCAGCAGCTCTCGCTGGCAGTGACACCGGTCGATGCCGGCGGGCTGCGCATGCAGATGGACGCCGCGCGGGTCGACGTGCCGGCGATGGGCTGGCGGCGGGTCGGACTGCATCTCGATGCCGTGCTGCAGCGCGACCCGCATGGGCGCTGGTCGTTTGACGGGCCGCTGCAACTCAAGCGCGCACCCGGCGCCGCGCTGGGCGATGCCACGGTCAGCCTGCAGATCGACCCGGCCGCCAACACCGTGCTGGTCGACCTGCGCCAGGGCAAGGCGCAAGCGACCACCTTTGTGCCGCTGGATCAGCCGACCCACGCCCAGATCGAGTTGAAGAGCCTGCCGTTCGCCTGGCTGCAGGGATTGATGAGCACGGTGTGGTCCGGCCGTGCCACCGGTGGCCGGGTCAACGCAGTGCTGGCGCTCGATCAGCGCGAGCGCGGCATCCAGGCTTCCGGCCAGTTCGATCTGGACGCGCTGGGCTTCGATTCTCCCGCGGGCACGCTCGCTGCCCAAGCGCTCGGCGCGGGCGGCCGATTCGTGCTGAACACGGCCGAAGGGCCTGCCGATATCCACCTGGAGAGCACGCTGCGCGGCGGCGAAGTACTGCTCGGACCGATCTACGCCAAGCTGCCGGACCACGCGGTGCAACTGTCGCTCGACGCCCAGGCGCAGGCCGGTGCGGTCACCGTGAGCCGGTTGCGGGTGGGCGACCCCGATGCCATGCAGCTCAAGGGCGCCATGGCGTTCAACGCCAAGGGCGATCTGTCTTCGCTCAACCTGAGCCAGTTGCAGCTGAGCCTGCCGACCGCCTACCAGCGCTACGGGCGGGCCTGGCTGGCGAGCTTCGGGCTGCGCGACATGACGGCGCGCGGACAGCTCTCCGCCACCGTGGACCTGCGCCGCGACGGCCTGAACGCGTTCACCTTCACCACCTCCGGCCTGGATCTGGCCGATGCCGATGGCCGGCTCGCAATCGCCGGCCTGAAAGGCGGGCTCGACTGGAGCCGCGACGGCGCGCGACCGGGCACCGACCTGAGCTGGCAGCGCCTGGGCGTCTATCGCCTCATGCATGGTCCGGCCACATCGCGCTGGCACAGCAGCGACGGCGTGCTTTCGCTGCAGCGGCCGATCAGCATGAGCCTGCTGGGCGGACAGGTGCGCATCAGCGCGCTCGACTGGGCCCCCGCGGCCGCCCGCGGGCAGCGGCTGGAGACCTCGATGGCGGTCACCGGTGTCGACATGGCCGCCTTCAGCCAGACCATGGGCTGGCCGCAGTTCCCCGGCACGCTCGGTGGCGCGATCACCGGCCTGACCATCAGCGGCGATCAACTCGTGCTCGATGGCGGACTGTCGCTCAACGTGTTCGGCGGCTTCGTCGATGTCACCGGGCTGGCCTTGCAGCAGCCGTTTGGCGACAACCCCGTGCTGGCCGGCAACATCGCGCTGCGCCAGCTCGACCTGGGCGCCATTACCAGCGTGTTCGACTTCGGCTCCATCACCGGCCCGCTCGATGGTCATATCGACGGCCTGCGGCTGGTGAACTGGCAGCCGGTGGCGTTCGACGCGCAACTGCTGGCCAGCCAGGGCGGCCGGATCAGCCAGCGCGCGGTGAACAACCTCACCTCGGTCGGCGGCGGTGGCATGGCGGCGGGCCTGCAGGGCGCGGTGCTGAAGCTGTTCAAGACCTTCGGCTACGACCGCATCGGCCTGAACTGCCGGTTGCAGGGGGCGGTGTGCCACATGAGCGGGCTGGAGCCGACCGCGGACGGCTACACTATTGTGGATGGCAGCGGTCTGCCGCACCTCGAGGTGATCGGACACCAGGCCGAGGTCGACTGGCCCACGCTGATCCGCCGGCTGAAGGCCGCCATCGAAGGCAACGCGCCGCAGGTGCGCTGAGCGGCCACCCCGCACCCCCACCCATGGAGCTGATCATGCGCAAGATTGTTTATGGATTGCTGGCCACCGTCATGGTCGCCCTGGTCGGTTGCGTCACGATCAACGTCTATTTCCCGGAAGCGGCGGCCCAGAAGGCTGCCGACCAGTTCATCGGCACCGTGCTGGACAACGCGGGCAAGCCTGTGCCCAAGAGCGACACGCCGCCGCCACCGGCCAAGCCCGGCCCGTCAGCCATGCTGCTGGACTTGCTCGTTCCGGCGGCCTATGCCGGCGATGCGCCGAACATCCGTATCCAGAACGCCACGACCGAGTCGATCCGCCAGCGCATGCAGTCGCGCTTCCAGGGTGGGCTGGGCGACCTGTTCAAGAGCGGCGCAGTGGGCTTCACGCATGACGGAATGGTCGCCGTGCGCGATGCCTCCAAGGTGCCGCTGAGCCAGCGTGCCCAGGTCAACGCCACCGTAGCGGAAGAAAATCGCGACCGCGCCGCGCTGTATCGCGAAGTGGCCAGCGCCAACGGTCATCCGGAGTGGGAGGCGCAGATCCGCGCCACCTTCGCCAAGGGCTGGATCGAGCGCGCACCGGCCGGCTGGTATTATCAGGACGCTGCGGGCGCCTGGAAGCGCAAATAAGCGTCCGCGGGTCCCATCCGCATCCCGCGCCCGGGTCCCTCGACCCGGGCGCCTTGTTTTTGAGCGCCATGCAAGAACTCCAAGCCACCATCACCGACCTCAGCCACGACGGCCGCGGCGTCGCCCGCATCGACGGCAAGACCGTCTTCGTCAGCGGCGCCCTGGTCGACGAGCAGGTACGCCTGCGCCTGCGCAAGCGCCATCGCCATTTCGACGAAGGGGAGGTGGTGGAAGTCATCACCCCCTCATCGCACCGGGTCACGCCGCGGTGTCGCCACTTCGGCGAATGCGGCGGCTGCTCGCTGCAGCACATGGACGCCGAGGCGCAGATCCACGCCAAGCAGCGCGTGCTGGCGGACAACTTCGCGCGCATCGGCAAGGTGTCGCCGCAGCACTGGCTGGAGCCGCTCACCGACGCGCCGTGGGGCTACCGCCGCAAGGGCCGCCTGTCGGTGCGTCACGTGCCGAAGAAGGAGCGCGTGCTGGTGGGCTTCCGGCAGGAGGCCAACCCGCGCTTCGTGGCGGAGATCACCCATTGCGAGGTGCTGCATCCGTCGCTGGGGCCGAAGATCGGTCTGCTGGCCGAGATGATCGGCAGCCTCGATGCGGCGCGCAACATTCCGCAGGTGGAGTTCGCCGGCGGTGACGAAGGCATCGCGCTGGTGTTCCGCCACATGAATCCGCTGAGCGAGCGCGATCGCGCCGCGTTAGGGGCATTTGGTCAGCAGCACGGCTTTGCCATCTACCTGCAGCCCGGCGGCGTAAGCAGCGTGCACCTGCTGTGGCCGGAGCAGTCGCGTCTGGCCTTCCGCATCGCGGCGGGCGAGGGCGTGTCGGACGTGGAGCTGGAGTTCCGCCCGCTCGACTTCGTACAGGTCAACGCCGGCATGAACGCGAAGATGATGGCGCGCGCGCTGGAACTGCTCGATCCGCAACCGACCGATCGCGTGCTCGACCTGTTCTGCGGCCTGGGCAACTTCACTCTGCCAATCGCCCGGCGCGTGGCCGAGGTGGTGGGCGTGGAAGGCGAGCACGGCCTGGTGGAGCGCGCCGCCGAGAACGCCACGCACAACGGCCTGGCCAACGCACGCTTCCACGTGGCCAACCTGTTCGAGGACCAGTGCGGCACCGACTGGGCGCGCCAGCCGTGGGACAAGCTGCTGCTCGATCCGCCGCGCGCCGGTGCCGACAAGGTGCTCGAATACCTGCCGCACAAGGCGACCAGGCGCATCGTCTACGTGTCCTGCCATCCCGCCTCGCTGGCGCGCGACGCCGGCATCCTGGTCAATCAACACGGATTTCGACTGATCTCGGCCGGCGTGATGGACATGTTCCCGCACACTGCCCACGTTGAATCCATCGCGCTTTTCGAGCGCTGAGAGGCACTGGAGCGATCGGACCCATGGGCATCGAGATCGAGAGGAAATTCCTGCTGCGCCATGACGGCTGGCGCGCGCAGATCGAACGCACCGAGCGCATGGCGCAGGGCTACCTGGTGAGCGCGCAGGCGCTGCGCGATGGCACCGCCAAGGCTTCGGTGCGCGCCCGTGTGGCCGGTGACCACGCCTGGCTAAACATCAAGGCGGCGCGGCTGGGCATCGAGCGCGCGGAGTTCGAGTACGCCGTGCCGGTGGCCGATGCCGAGGCGATGCTTGGCTCGCTGTGCGACGGCGTGCTGGCCAAGCAGCGCCACCACGTCACCGTCGACGGCACGCTGTTCGAGATCGACGAGTTCGAGGGTGACAACGCCGGCCTGATCGTGGCCGAGGTGGAGCTGCCCGCGGTCGACGCGCCGTTCCCGCGTCCGGACTGGCTGGGCGCAGAGGTCAGCGCACTGCCGCGCTACTACAACGTCAACCTGATTGCGTACCCTTACGCGCAGTGGACGCGCGACGAGCGCGCCGCGATCGACGGAGAATCGTCCGCATGCTGATGATCGGTCTGGCCGGCCTCACGCTGGAACCGCGCGAACGAGAGTGGCTGGTCGCGCCGGGCGTCGCCGGCGTGCTGCTGTTTTCCCGCAACTTCGCTTCGCGCGAGCAGCTCGCCGCGCTGGTGGAAGCGATCCGCGAGGTCGGCGGCGAGGACATGCTGGTCGCAGTCGACCAGGAGGGCGGCCCGGTGCAGCGCTTCCGCGACAGCTTCACCCGCCTGCCGGCGCTGGCGAAGGTGGGCGCGGCGTACGGCCGCGATCCGACCGACGCCGTGCGCCTGGCCGAGGAGCACGCCTGGGTGATGGCCAGCGAACTGCGCGCCACCGGCGTGGACTTCAGCTTTGCGCCGGTGGTGGATCTCGCTCGCGGCAACGCGGCGATCGGCCTGCGCGCGTTCCATGCCGACCCGGCGGTGGCCGGCGAGCTCGGCCAGGCCTACGTGCGCGGCATGCATCTGGCCGGCATGGCCGCCGTGCTCAAGCACTTCCCCGGCCACGGTTCGGTGGCCGCCGACACGCACAAGGCGCAGGCGATCGATCCGCGCCCGTTGGCCGAGATCGAGCAGACAGACCTGCTGCCGTTCGCGCAGTGCATCGAGGCGCGCGTGGAAGCCGTGATGATGGCCCACGTGATCTACCCGGCGGTTGACGCGCTGCCGGCCGGCTTCTCCAAGGCATGGATCGGCGACGTGCTGCGCGGTCGGCTCGGCTTCGACGGCGCCGTGATCAGCGACGACATCTCCATGGCCGCCGCGGGTACCGCCGGCGGAGTGGCCGCGCGCGTGCATGCGCACCTGGACGCCGGCTGCGATCTGGTGCTGGCCTGCTTCCCCGACGTGGTGGACGAGGCGATCGCCGCCATCGCCGAGCGACGTGCGGTGGCGCCGCAGCGCTTGCTGGCGCTGCGCGGCGCGCTGGGGGCCACCTGGGATTCCCTCACCGACAACCCGCAGCGCGACCGCTTCATCGCACGCATCACGGCGCTGGACGCCGAAGGACCGACCGCATGACCACGCCCTCGCTCACCGACGCGCTCGCGCACTCCGACCTGCTGGTGGACCGCCCGACGATCGACGCGATGATCACCCGTATGGGCGGCGAGATCGATGCCGCGCTGGACGGCGAGCGTGCGCTCTTCCTCACCGTGATGAACGGGGCGCTGATGTTCGCCGGCCAGCTCGCGCTGGCGATCCGCACCGATCTGGAATTCGACTACGTGCACGCCACCCGCTACCGCGGCGCCACCACCGGACACGACCTGCACTGGCTGCGCGAGCCACTGGTGCCGATGAACGGGCGCACCGTGCTGCTGGTGGACGACATCCTCGACGTGGGCCACACGCTCAAGGCGGTGCGCGACGACTGCCTGCGCCGCGGCGCGCGCCGCGTGCTGATCGCCAGCCTGTGCACCAAGCGGCACGATCGCCTGGTCGAGGGCATCGTCTCCGATTTCAACGGCATCGAGTTGCCGGACCGCTACGTGTTCGGCTACGGCATGGATTTCCACGAGCAGGGCCGCAACCTGCCGGGCATCTACGCCCTGCGCGAATCCTGATCTTTTCCTCCTCGGCGGAGACCGCAAGCGCATGAAGCTCCTCGGCATTTCCGGCAGCCTGCGCCGGGCCTCATACAACACCGCGCTGCTGCACGCGGCGGCCGAGCTGCTGCCGGCCGGCCACACGCTGGCGATCCACGATCTGCACGACCTGCCGCTGTTCGATCAGGACGTGGAAGAGCAGGGCGATCCGGCCGCCGTGGTGGCGCTGAAAGACGCCATCGCCGCCGCCGACGCGCTGCTGCTGGCCTCGCCCGAGTACAACGGCGGCATAACCGGCGTGCTGAAGAACGCGATCGACTGGGCCTCGCGCAAGGGCACGGCGCGCGAGGCCGCGCCGCTGGCCGGCAAGCGCGTGTGCATCATCGGCGCCAGCCCGGGCATCACCGGCACCGTGCGCGCGCAGGACGCGCTGCGGCTGGTGCTGCGCCGCGCCGGCGCCATCGCCGAGCCGCAGGGCGAGGTGCTGGTGTTCCAGGCGCACACCAAGATCGCCGAGGGCAAGCTGGTGGACGAGCGCACGCGCGAGGCGCTGGGCCGCCATCTGCAGAACTTCATCGCGCTGGTTGAGCGCGCTTACTGATCCATCGAACCGGAAACGACATCGTGAGCATCGATCTGGCCGTCATCGGCGGCAGTGGCCTGTACAACTTCCCTGGCCTGGAGAACGCCCAGCGGCAGTCGGTCGATACGCCGTTCGGCCCCGCCTCGGGCGACGTGGTCACCGGCGACTTTGCCGGCAAGCGGCTGGCGTTCCTGGCCCGCCACGGCGAAAGCCACAGCCTGCCGCCGCACCGGGTGAACTACCGCGCCAACCTGTGGGCGCTGCATCACCTGGGCGCGCGCCATGTGATCGGCGTCAATGCGGTGGGCGGCATCCGTCACGACATGGGGCCGCGGGTGATCGTGGTGCCCGACCAGATCATCGACTACACCCACGGCCGTACCACCAGTTTCTGCGACGTGGAAGGCGCCGAGGTGAAGCACATCGACTTCAGCGAGCCGTACACCGCCTCGTTGCGCTGCGAGCTGCTGGCGGCGGCCGGCAAGGTCGGCATCGCGGTGATTGACGGCGGCTGCTACGGCGCCACCCAGGGCCCGCGGCTGGAAACCCGCGCCGAGATCGCCCGCATGAAGCGCGACGGCTGCGACCTGGTCGGCATGACCGGCATGCCTGAGGCCGCGCTGGCCCGCGAGCTGGAAATCGATTACGCCTGCCTCGCGCTGGTGGCCAATTTTGCCGCCGGCTGCGGCGACGAGGCGGAGATCAGCATCGAGGAAATCTTCGCCCACCTCGCGGCGACGACCGCCGAAGTGCCGCGCCTGCTGGCGGCGATGCTGGCGGCCTGAGACCTTCGTCGGAAGACGCGTGCCCGGTCCGTTCAGGATATTGCGCTTGACCCACAAACATGCTGATACTTCGAGGGTGCCAGGGGCGGCGGACCAAGGGGATAGGGGTTCAACGCGAAAGCCTTGGTGCATCCATCCTTAAGCTTCAGAGGTTGCCGCAATGCGTTTCGGTACGGTCAAGTGGTTCAACGACGCCAAGGGTTTCGGTTTCATCGCGCCCGAGGACGGTGGGGAGGACGTTTTCGTCCACTTTTCTGCGATCAACTCCAAGGGCTTTCGCAGCCTGCAGGAAGGTCAGCGTGTGAAGTTCGAAGTGACCCAGGGGCCGAAGGGCGCCCAGGCCTCGGGCGTCGAAATCGCGGCCTGATCGCTCGGTCCACGAATTGCCCCAGCTCGACGGAAAACCCCGCGCTTTGCGCGGGGTTTTCTTTTTGCGCTGGCCGCCGATGGCGCGATGAACACGAACCGGGGCCGGCCTTCGATGCGTCCCGCTGCTGGCAACGGCGGCATGACACGGTAAGAATGGTGCCAGTGTGATGGCGTGTTCCTTTGCGAGGATCCAAGCAATGCCCAAGGACGCGGTCTGCCGCCCATCGGACGCATCGAGCCCGTCGCGGCAGGTGCGGACAGCTTCCTGCGGGCGCCAAGCATGCTGATGGAACGCGCACTGCGCCGTCTTTCGGTCGGGCAACGGGTGGGCCTGATCATCGCGCTGCTGCTTGCTCCGCTGGCTACCTTGAGCGCCGTCAGCGTGGCCGTGCTCAACCAGCAGGAGATGGCTTTCCGCGATTCGGTGGAAGAGTCGCTGCACACGCTGCTGCCACTCACTGCGCTGGAGCAGTTGCTCGATCGCGCCCTGGTCGACGAGCTCGAGGCGCAGTCCAACGAATCGGTGCCCGATTTTGCCTCGCTCACCGAGAACATCGACCACAGCTTCACCACCGTGGAGATGGCCGGCAGCAGCCCCGATCTTCTGCTGGACCGGCTCACCGCCGCGCAGCATGCGTGGGCGCAGGCCAAGCCTTCGGTGCAACACCTCATCGAGCAGGTCACGCGCGCCTCGGCCGGCGACGATCTTGCCGCGGCCGAGCTCTCTCGCAAGGAGTTGCAGGAAGCGATCCGGGATGTGCGCGATGCGCGCGAACACCTCGCCGCCGCGGTACGGGCGCGCTATGAACGTGCCGCCGCCATGCGCCATCGCCAGCTGCATTGGCTGCTGTTCGGCTGGGCCGGCACGCTGCTGGCGGCGGCGCTGATGATCAGCGTGGTGCTGCGCTCCATCCTGCGGCCGATCCGCGAGCTGGGCAGCTCGGCACGGCGCTTCGCTGCGGGCGACATGTCGGCCCGCCTGCAGGTACGCGGGCGCGACGAACTCAGCACGCTGGCCGAGCAGTTCAACGCGATGGCGATCTACTGGGAGCAGACTCATCGCGAGGTGCTCGCCGAGGCTACGGAAGATGCCCTGACCGGGCTGCCCAATCGGCGGCGCATTCTCGCCCTGCTGTCGTCGGAACTCGAAAGCCATCGGGACAATCAGCGCCCCGTGGCCGTGCTGATGATCGACCTCAACGACTTCAAGGCCATCAACGATGGCTTCGGCCATGCCGCGGGCGACGACGCGCTGGTCTGGGTCACCCGGCGCATGCGCGAATGCCTGCGCCAGGGGGATCACCTGGGCCGCCTCGGCGGCGACGAATTCCTCGCCATCCTGCCCGACACGACGCAAGCGCAGGCACACGAGCTGGCCAGCCACATGACTGCCCTCGTGGCGGCCGCCGCCGCGCGGGAGACCGCGCGGCCGACCATCGGCGTTGGCATTGCCGGCGCACCCGAACACGGCCGCCAGCCGGGCACCTTGCTCGCCCAGGCCGACGTCGAGCTGTACGCAAGCAAGCAGCGGACGAAGGCCGGGCGCGGTGACGATCTCGTGCAGCGGCCACGGGCGGAGCCTGGCATCCAGCAGCCCCATTAGCCGTCCGCAGGGGAACCCGGTGCGCGGGACGGGGCGCGGTGTCTCGCGTTGGCGTCCCCAAATTGGCGTACCCGAAAAGGTTCGCCCAGGCGCGCACCGGTCGTCGACAGGTCGGTTTCTTGCGTGCCTGGTTCAGCGCGCCGAGCGCGCGTTCAGCGGCAGCAGGCCGGCCGGTGTCACCGCAACGATGCGCTCGCCGCTGTCCGGCGGTGTGTCATGCAGCCCGGTAAGGGCGCCGAAGGCCGGCAACAGGCCGTGGCGGGGGCCGAAGCGGAACGCCGGCAGGCGGTGGCTGCGCCAGCCATCCTGCACGCGGATGCCGGGATGTACGTGGCCGGCCAGCACGTAATGGTCCGGCGTTACGTGCGGTTCGTGCGCCAGCGCAAACGGCGCCTCGTAGATCGCTGCACCCACGCGCTCGAAGTCCAGCGTCGCCGCGTCGAAGTGGCGATCGTGGTTGCCTTCCACCAGGCTCATCGGCAAGGCCGCGTGGCTGTCACGCCAGCGCCGCACGTCATCCACCCACGGGGTGTCGTGCAGCGCCTGGCCGTGCACCAGGTCGCCCAGCACCACCAGCCGCTCGGGCCGGTAGTGCGCGAGCAGGACATCGATGCGCGCCAGATCCGTCAACGTCTGGCCGGTGGGCAGGGCCACGCCGGCGCGGCGCAGTACGGCACCCTTGCCGAAATGCACGTCGGCCAGCAGCAGCCAGCGCATGCGCGGCCAGTACAGCGCGCGCTCGGCATGCAGTTGCAGCCGCTCGCCCGCCACCTCGATCGTGTGCTCCATCGTCATCGGTCGGCGGCCTTTTCCAGCTGCGTGAGCATGCGCTCCACGCGGCTTTTCCAGTCGTCCGCGTGCACGCCGCCGCGCAGGCGTTCCACCCACAGCGGAAATGCCAGCGGCGTGAGCCGCGGTGTCTCTACGTAACGCAGCACCCCGCGCGCGGCCTGCAGCAGCGCGTCGCGCAGACGCGGGTAGTCGAGTTGCTGGTCGAGCACGTCGCGCTCGGCCTGCCACAGCAGCGGATGCGCCGGATCGTGCTGGCGCAGCACGTCGAACAGCAGCCCGCTGGACACCTGCAACTGGCGCAGCGTCTTGTCCTGCCCCGGGTAGCCGTTGAACACCAGCCCAGCCACCCGCGCCACCTCGCGAAACTGCCGCCGCGCCAGCTCGGCTAGGTTGATGCTGGCGCGGATGTCCCGACGCAGGCCCCACGGATGCAGCAGTTCACGCATGGTCTGCGCATCCACCGGCGGCAGCTTGCGCGCGGTGATGGCCAGGCCGTAGTCGTTCACCGCGTAGCCGTAGTCGGCCGGAGCGCGCTGCGCGAGGCGGTAGGCGATGACGGCCGCCAGCCCCTCATGCGCGAGGCGGCCGGCAAACGGATAGACGAACAGGTAGTCGCCCTCGCGGGTGTGTGCACGTTCCACCAGCAGCTCGTTTGCCTGCGGCAGATGCGACTGCGCGCGCTGGATCGCCAGCAGTGGCCGCAGCGCCTTCATTTCCGTCTCGCTCGCGTCGGCGTCGGCGAGCACGCGGCGCAACTCGGCGGACAGTTCGCCGGACAGAGGCAGTCGTCCGCCCATCCAGCGCGGTACGCCGCCCTGGCGATTGCTGGCCTGGCGCACGTAGGCGGTCATGTCGCGCACGCGCACCAGCGCCAGGTGGCGGCCGGCGAACAAAAAGCGGTCGCCCGGTCGCAGCCGCGCGATGAAGCTCTCTTCCACCGCCCCGAGCCGTGGGCCTTTGAGATAACGCACCTGCACGCTGCCGTCGGCGGTGATGGTGCCGATCGAGAGCCGGTGCAGCCGCGCCACGCGCCTGCTCTCCACCCGGCAGATGCCGTCGTCGTCGCGCACCAGCTTGTGATACTCGGGATAGCCGGCCAGCGCCGTGCCGCCGTATTCGAGGTAGTGCAGCACCGCGTCGAACTGGTCGCGCGGCAGTTGCGCGTAAGGGCGGGTGGTGCCCACTTCCGCATAGGCTTGGTCCACCTGGAAGCCACCACCCAGAGCGAGCGTGAGCAGGTGCTGCGCCAGCACGTCGAGGCAGCCGCGCAGCGGATGTCTCGGTTCCAGCTGACCGGCTGCCAGTGCTCGTCGCGCCGCGGCGATCTCGGCCAGCTCCAGCAGGTGAGTGGGTACGCACAGGATGCTCGACGGCACGCCCGGCGCATGCCCGCTGCGTCCCGCGCGCTGCAGCAGCCGGGCCACGCCCTTGGGGCTGCCGATCTGGATCACCCGATCGACGGTGGAGAAATCTACGCCCAGATCCAGGCTCGACGTCGCCACCACGCAGCGCAGCGTGCCCGTGCGCAGGCCTTCCTCGGTGGCCAGGCGCAGCTGGGGATCGATCGAGCCGTGATGCACGGCCAGCGTCTCGGGCGACTCGGGCCACACCGCGGCCAGCGCCTCGTGCCACAGCTCGGCTTGTGAACGCGTGTTGGCGAACACCAGCGCGGTGCGCACCTCCAACACCGCCTGCACCACGCGTCCGAGCTGACTCAGGCCCAGGTGTCCTGCCCAGGGAAAGCGCTCGCCGGGGCCGGGCAGGGCGCTGTCGATACGTACGCGCTTGCGCGCGGCGCTTCCGATCAGCACGCCGCCGTCGCCGGCCAGCGTGTGCATCGCCTCATGCAGATTGCCCAGCGTGGCCGACAGGCCCCACACGCGCAGCTCCGGGCGCAGCGTGCGCAGGCGCGCCAGCCCCAGCTGCAGCAGCGTGCCGCGCTTGCTGGCGATCAGCTCGTGCCACTCGTCCACCACCACGCCGCGCAGGTTGGCGAAGCGTGCGGCGGTATCGGGATAGCTCAGCAGCAGCGCCAGGCTCTCCGGCGTGGTCACCAGCAGTTCGCAGTCGCCGCGTCGCAGGCGGGCGCGCTCGGCGCTGGAGCTGTCGCCGGTGCGACGCAGCACGCGCCACGGCAGCTCCATCGCCTCCACGGCCGCCGTGAGATGCCCGGTGGTGTCGGTGGCCAGCGAGCGCAGCGGAGTGATCCACAACAGCTGCAGCCCCCTGGCCGGATGCAGCAGGCCATCGATCAGCGGCCCACCCACCGCGGCCAGCGTCTTGCCGGTGCCGGTGGGCGCGTGGATCAGCCCGCTGCGGCTGTCGCCCCAGGCTTTCCACGCGGCGCGCTGGAACGGCGCGGGCTTGCGGCCCAGCGCGGCGAACCAGTCGCGCAGGTGGGCTTCAGCCCGTCGCCAGGCGGCGGAGGTCGTCGAGGTGGTCGGCATCGGCAGGTTGCTTGTCGGTGCGCCAGCGGGCGATGCGCGGAAAGCGTACGGCCACGCCGGATTTGTGGCGGCCAGAGAGCTGCACGGCCTCGAACGCCAGCTCGAACACGTGCACCGGTTCCACCGCGCGCACCGGCCCGAAGCGCTCGGTGGTGTGCGCGCGGATCCAGCGGTCCAGGCGGGCGATCTCGGCGTCGTCCAGGCCGGAATAGGCCTTGGCCACCGTCACCAGTTCGCCCTCGTGCCAGACGCCGAAGCTGTAGTCGGTGAACAGGCCGGAGCGGCGGCCGTGGCCGGGCTGGGCATAAAGCAGCACGGCGTCGATGGTGTGCGGGTCCACCTTCCACTTCCACCAGTCGCCGCGTTTGCGTCCCACGCGATAGGGCGAATCGATCCGCTTGAGCATCAGGCCTTCGGTCTGCCGTTCGCGCGACTGCGTGCGTTCGGTGGTGAGCGTGTCCCACGCATCGGCCACCAGCGCGGGTGACAGCATCAGCGCCTCATCCGCCGGTGCGAGCAGGTCGGCCAGCAAGCCGCGGCGCTCGTGCAGCGGTCGCTCGCGCAGGTCTTCGCCGGCCCGCTCCATCAGGTCGTAGGCCATGAAGCGCACCGGCGTGCCCGCCAGCAGCTTCGGGCCGGGCTTGAGCTTGCCGATGCGCTTTTGCAACGCGGTGAACGGCAGCGGTTTGGCCGTCTGCACGTCCCAGGCCAGCAGCTCGCCGTCGAGCACGCCATCCATCGGCAAGGAGGCTGCTGCCTGTTCGATTTCCGGGAAGCGGCCGTCCAGGCGTTCCTCGCCGCGCGACCACAGCCCGGCGCGGCCGTCGCGCCACATCAGCTGAGCGCGGATACCGTCCCACTTCCACTCGGCCAGCCAGTCGCGCGGGTCGCCCAGCGCGGCGACATCGCCCTCCAGCGGCGAGGCAAGGAAGAACGGGTAGGGGCGATCGGCCAGGTGCTCGTCCTCGCCCACGGGGGCCGCCAGCGCGGCGAGCGCGGTGGCGGTGGGCCTCCACGTGCCGCTCAGGCGGTGCGCGATGAGGTCGGTCGGTTGGCCGGACCACGCCGCCAGCGCCTGCACCACCAGCCGCTGCGACACGCCCACGCGCAGCGAGCCGGTGATCAGCTTGTTGAGCAGAAACACCTGCTCCGGTTTCAGCGCGCGCCACCAGCTCTGCAGCGTGGCGATGCGCTCGGTGCCGTCCATCTTGGCCAGCGCGGGCAGGCGCTGCTCCAGCCACACGTGCAGCGGCACCTCGCCCAGCGAGCCGTCGCCCGGCGGCAGCATCAGCGCGATGGTCTCGGCCAGGTCGCCCACGTGCTGGTAGCTCTCGTCGATCAGCCAGTCGGCGTAGCCGGTAGACGCGGCCAACGCCTGGCGCAGCTCGGTGGAGGTCGCCAGCCGGCGCAGCTTGCCGCCGCCGAGCACATGCACGGCCCAGGCGGCGTCGGCCGGTGGCGCCTCGCGCAGATACGCCGTGATTGCCTCGCGCTTGGCCAGCGTCGAGGCGGTGCGGTCCAGCTCGGCATAGAGCGCGGCGAACCGGCGCATCAGCCGCCGCTCTCGCTATCGCGCTCGCGCAGCAGGCGCAGCGGCTGGGCGTCGTGGCCGAGATCGCACAGATGGCGGATCAGCGCCTCGCCATCGCCGTGGGTGACGTAGATGCGGCTCGCGCCGCTCTGCTGCACGCTCTGCAGCAAGCCCGGCCAGTCGGCGTGATCGGACACCACGAAGCCGCGGTCGTAGCCGCGCCGCCGACGGCTGCCGCGTATCTGCATCCAGCCCGAGGCAAAGCCGGTGGAGGCCTTGCCGAAGCGTTTCATCCACGGCGAACCCGCGGCCGAGGGCGGCGCCAGGATCAGTTCGCCGGCGAAGTCGCGACCGCGCGCCGACTCGCTCACCGGCTCGGTGGGCACCATGCGCACACCGGCCTCGCGGTACTGCGCTACCAGCTGCAGCATCGCGCCATGCAAGTGCACCGTGCGGTCGACGCGCGCGGCCAGCTCCGCCAGGATGCGCTGAGCCTTGCCCAGCGCGTAGCAGAACAGCACCGCCGGCACCCCACGCCGCGCACAGTCATCCCACCACGCCAGCAGGTCGTCGATCACGGCATCCATCGGTGGCCAGCGGTACACCGGCAATCCAAACGTGGATTCGGTGACAAACACGTCGCACGGCACCGGCTCAAACGGCACGCAGGTCGGGTCCGGATCGCGCTTGTAGTCACCCGACACCACCACCACGCGCCCCTCGTACTCCATCCGCACCTGCGCCGAGCCCAGCACGTGGCCGGCAGGGTGCAGCGACACCGTCACCGGCCCCATGCGGAACGTCTCGCCGTAGTCGTGGGCATCGATGGTCGAGTCTGCGCCCAGCCGCTCCCGCATCAGTCCGACGCCCGCGGCGGCGACGTCGTAATGCCCACTGCCGGCGCGGGCGTGATCGGCGTGCGCATGCGTGACCACCGCCCGCGGCACCGGCTGCAGCGGATCGATGAAGAAATTGCCGGCTGGGCAGTAGAGACCTTCCGGCCGGGGCTGGAGCAGGGCGTGGTCCATCGATAGCGAGTCTGTCGAGCGGAGCGTGCAGGCGAGGTCGCCAGGTCATGAGGAACAGGTGGTTCCCGCAACTCGTCTTACGGGCGAAAACCCACCTCGGTTCCCACTGGCGGCCCGGCAATTTCTCTTACCGATACCGTTTGCCGGGAACTAGGTCGTCTCGCTACGCCCGCCCCGACGCGAGACGAGGCATGGGGCTTCAGCCCCGCCAGTTCGCGTGCGCATCCCAGAACGCGGCAGCGCGCCGATAAGCCTCGCGATCCAGCGGCACGCCGGAGCCGCCTTCCTCCACGCCCAGCGCGTTGCGCAGCATGGTGATCGGCACCATCGGAATCTCTTTCGGCTCCATCGTGTAGAGGCAGCCGACCACGCCCCAGTCGGCGTCGATGGGCTCGCCTTCCTTGGCCAGCTGTTCGCGGCTGTAGAGGATCGGCAGCAGGTAGTTCGCCACGGGCGGCTCGACGCCCTCGAACCAGCGCACCAGCACCGGCAGCTCCTGCTTGGTGCGGGCCTCGTAGGCCGAGCGCAGCAGGTGGCGGTTGGCGTCGGTGATGGGCACGGCCATGCAGCGCGTGGAGGTCCAGTTGCGGTGCACGTGCAGGCGGCAGAACGGCGCGTAGCCCTCCAGCACCTTCAGCGGGGCCTCCTCGTTGAGGCGCTGCTCGAAGGCGTCGGGGCTGCAGTCCTGGATCGTGTTGCGGCGGGACTCGCGGGGAAACAGGCGGGCGCGGGCGAACGGGGTGAGGACGATGGACATGACGGGATCGAACGGAAACGGCCGCCCAGCTTAGCCCGCCTGGCCCAGCGCGTCAGGCCTCGGTCGGGGTAATCACTTCCACGGTGACGTGGACCAGCTCCTCGTGCACCGACAGGTGCTCGCGCACCTGCGCCGGTGTCACCGGCTCGTGGCTGACCAGGGCAAGTACACATGCGTAGCTGCCGCGGCCCACGCGCCACACGTGCAGGTCACTGATGGCTGCCTGCGGCAGCTGCTCGCGCACCACCTCGTGGACTTCCTCCACCACCGGATGGTGCATCTCGGCATCGAGCAGGATGGCGCCGGACTCGCGCAGCAGCCCGATCGCCCAGCGTGTCACCAGCACCGCGCCGACAATCCCCATCATCGGATCCAGCCATGACGCGCCGAAGAAGCGGCCGCCGAGCAGGGCGCCGATCGCCAGCAGCGAGGTGGCAGCGTCGGCGATCACGTGGATATAGGCCGCGCGCAGGTTGACGTCGTGGTGGCCGTGGCCGCGATGGTTGTGGCCATGCTCGTGGTGGCCATGCTCATGCGAGTGACCGTGGCCGTGATCATGCGGCGTGTCGCGCAGCAGCCAGGCGCACAGCAGGTTCACCGTCAGGCCGAGCACGGCGATCGCGATCGCCTCGTCGTAGTGGATCGGGCTGGGCGAAAACATGCGCTCGACCGACTGCCACAGCATCAGCGCGGCCACCACGCCCAGCAGCAGCGCGCTGCTGAAGGCGCCGAGGATCTCGATTTTCCAGGTGCCGAAGGCGAAGCGACGATCGTTCGCGTAGCGCCGCGCCAGTACATAGGCGCCCAGCGACAAACCCATCGCCAGCGCGTGCGAACTCATGTGCCAGCCGTCGGCCAGCAGGGCCATGGAGTTGAGCGCATAGCCACCCACCACCTCCACCACCATCATCACCAGGGTGATCGCCACCACGCGGCGGGTATTACGCTCCGCATGGCGGGTGTCGTGGGTAAACCGGTGATCGTGCCGGTGGGCGGAAACGTCGATGGTGGTCATGGGCGGGTGTCGATTGGATACTCCCCCGCAGTATAGGTCAGGAGCAGGACATGTCCCATGTGCAAGGTGATGCGAAGAAGCTGCTGGCGCGGGTGCGCCGCATCGGCGGCCAGCTCGGCTCGGTGGAACGCGCCATCGCCGAGGGCGCCGAATGCGGCGCCGTGCTGCAGCAGCTGGCCGCCGTCCGCGGCGCCGTCAACGGTCTGATCTTCCAGATGATGGAAGGCCACCTGACCGCGCACGTGGGCGGTCAGGACAGTGGCATGCCGGAAGAAGAGCTGGCGCCCGTGTTGGCGGTGTTGCGCAGCTACATGAAGTAGCCGCTATCAGGCGACGAACTGCAGCTTCGCCAGCTCCGCGTACAGGCCGCCCTCGGCCAGCAGGCTTTCGTGCGTGCCCTGGGCCACGATGCGGCCGCCGTCCATCACCACGATGCGGTCGGCGCGTTGCACGGTGGCGAGGCGATGGGCGATGACCAGGGTGGTGCGGCCTTTTTCCAGTCGCTCCAGCGCCTGCTGGATGGCCGCTTCGGATTGGGCGTCGAGCGCCGAGGTGGCTTCGTCGAGCAGCAGCAGCGGCGCGTCGCGCAGGATGGCGCGGGCGATCGCCACGCGCTGGCGCTGGCCGCCGGAGAGGCGCACGCCGCGCTCGCCCATCTCGGCCTGGTAGCCGTCGTCCAGCGCGCTGATGAATTCGTGCGCCTCGGCGGCTTTCGCCGCTTCGATCACTTCGGCGTCGCTGGCGTCCTGGCGGCCGAAGCGGATGTTGTCCGCCGCGGTGCCGCTGAAGATGATCGTCTCCTGCGGCACCAGCGCGATGGCGCCGCGCAGGTCGGGCAGGGTGAGCGCGCGCAGGTCCACGCCATCGAGGGTGACCGAGCCGGATTGCGGATCGTAGAAGCGCAGCAGCAGCGAGAACACGGTGCTTTTGCCGGCGCCGGAGGGGCCGACCAGCGCGACCGTCTCGCCCGGCTGCACGGCCAGCGAGAAGTCTTCCAGCGCCGCCGCGTTGGGGCGCGTGGGGTAGTGGAAGGTGACGTGGTCGAACTGCAGCGCGCCACGGGTGGGCTTGGGTAGCGCCAGCGGCTGGGCCGGCGCCGCAATCTCCGGCTGTTCGGCCAGCAGCTCGCCGATACGTTCCATGGCGCCGGCCGCGCGCAGCACGTCGCCCCACACTTCGGACAGGCCCGCCACCGAGCCGGCGGCGAACACCGCGTACAGCACGAACTGGCCGAGGATGCCGGCGTCCAGCGTGCCGGTCAGCACGTGGCGTGCTCCGGCCCACAGCACCAGCGTGATGGCGCCGAATACCAGCACGATCACCGCCATGGTGAGCATCGAGCGCATGCCGATGCGTCGGCGCGCGGTGGCCAGTGCGCGATAGATGGCGGTGGCGTAGCGGCTGCTCTCGATGCCTTCGCGTGCATACGCCTTCACCGCGGTGGAGGCGTTGAGGGTTTCGTTGGCGATGGCGGCCGCGTCGGCGAGGCGATCCTGGCTGGCGCGCGACAGCTTCTGCACGCGTCGGCCGAACACCAGGATGGGCAGCATCACCGCGGGAATCACCAGCGCGGTGAGCCCGGCCAGCGAGGGCGCGGTCCACACCATCGCCACGGCGGCGCCAACCAGCATCACCGCGCTGCGCAGCGCCACCGAGACGCCCGAGCCGACCAGTGCCTGCACCACCTCGGTGTCGGCGCTGAGGCGCGAGGTGAGTTCACCCACGCGGCTCTTTTCGAAGAAGCCGACGTCGAGCCGGATCACATGCGCGTACAGTGCATCGCGCAGCGAGGCGAGTGCGCGTTCGCTGAGCAGGGTGATGCAGAAATAACGCGCCGCCGTGGCGAAGGCGAGCACCAGCGCCACGCCGAACAGCGCCAGGAAGGTCTCGTTGATCACCGCCAGGCTGGAGTGGCCGAAGCCCTGGTCGATGATGTGGCGGAACGCCATCGGCAGCACCAGCGAGGCGCCGGAAGACATCGCCAGAAACAGCAGCCAGCCCAGCGCCAGCGCCTTGTGCGGCTTGAGGAACGGCCAGAGCTGGCGCAGGGCGCCGATGCGGCGGGCAGGGCGGGGCGTCTCGGCGGTGGCGTCGCTCATGGGATCTCGCTGGCGGCAATGGGAGCGTGGCGCGCGTCGCACCACCGGGAGGAGGTGGGGCGGTTGCGCGGCGATTCAATATCCGGGCGACGCGCGAACGGGCCGGAGCATGCCCGCAAGATGGTGCGTCATGCCCCGGCGGCGTAGGACTCGCAGCCCCAGCCGTCGTTGACGCCGTCGAACGCTTCGGCGGCCTCGGCCACCAGCTTCTCGAAGCCGTCGACGTTGGCGTAGGTGAGCTCCATGAAGGGATGCACCAGCACCTGCCACGGCATGTCGTCGCTGTCCTCATAGGCAGAGAACGAGACTTTCTGGTCGTTGCGCAGCAGGTGCACGGCGAACTTCAGCGCGTTGTCCTCGGACGGGAACAGCACGGCGAAATCCACTTCGCGCGGGATCGACAGATCCTCGCCCTGGCCGACCATGTTCCACAGGGCGTCGCCATTGTGGTCATCGGGAAAGACAGCTGGATCACGGGTCATGGGCGGGCTTCCGTCAGTGGGGATGGGAAATCAGTCGGCGCGCCGGATGAGGCTGCGGCCGCGGGTCAGGTCGGTGATGCGAGTGAGCGCTTCGTCCACGCGCGCCTGGGGCAACCGCACGATCAGGTCGGCACCTTCGGCGTGGAAGGTTTCGCTGTCCAGTATGGCCTCCAGTTCGGGCAGGCGCGCCTTGAGCAGGGCGAGGTCGGCAAAATCGCACGACAGTGCCAGAGTGGCCATCGGCACGATCGATACGCGCTCGGCCAGGCGCAGGCACTCGGCCGCGGTACCGCCGTAGGCGCGGGCCAGTCCACCGGCGCCAAGCTTGATGCCGCCGTACCAGCGTGTGACCACCACCACCACGTGATCGATGCCCTGGCCTTCGATGGCCTGCAGGATCGGCCGGCCGGCGGTGCCGCCGGGCTCGCCGTCGTCGTTGAAGCGGTAGGCCTGGCCGATGCGGTACGCCCAGCAGTTGTGCGTGGCCGTGGGGTCGCTTACTTCCTGCACGAAGGCCAGCGCTTCCTCGGGTGTATCCACCGGTGCGGCCAGCGCGAGGAAGCGGCTTTTCTTGATGTCCTGTTCGTGCTGACAACGACCCGCCAGCGCCTGCAACGCCTCGCTCACGGCGTGGTGTCCAGATGCCGCTGCAGATCCGGCGGCAGCACGGCGTGCGGATGTTCGCGATGGAACGCATCGAGCCGCGCGCGGGCGGCGGTGGTATCGCCGTGCGCATAGAGCAGGCGGATCGCCTGCAGCTCCGCAGCCATCGCTGGCGTCATCGCTTCCTCGGGGGGCGCGGCGCGCAGGTTCATCATCATCGACGGCGCGTCCGCGGACGGGGCGGTGGGAGCCGATTCGGCCTGCGGCGCGGGCGCGGCCTGCATCACCTCGGCGGGCGGCGCCGGCGGTGCGGGTGGCGGGGGCGGTGCCGGCGCTGCGGAGGCTGCTTCGCGCAGGGGAGCGACGCGGTCTGCCCGTTCCGCCGATGCCGGCGCGGGCGCCGGCGCGACCGGTGTGGCTGGCTTGGGGGCGGCGATGCCGTTCGCTGATGTGGTCGAAGACGACGCGGCGCGGGACTGGACCTTCAGCGCAGGGGCTGCGTACGCGCGCCGGTCCTCGGCGACGGTGGGTTGGTTCGCGACGGCGGCGGGCTGAGGTGCGGACTTGCTGCGGCGCACTTGCATCGCGGCGGGCTCGGCGCGCTCCACGGCCGCATCGGCAAGCTTTCCGGCGGCTTGCGAAGCACGTGCAGCGTCGACATCGGCTGGGGCCGCCGCTGCCGGTGCGGATGCTGGCGAGGCGGTCGGCAGGTCGGCGGGCAGCTTGCGCATGTGCCACGCCAGACCCGCGGCGAGCACCAGCGTGGCCGCGCTGCCCAGCGCCACCGGCCAGCGCCGGCGGGTGTGTCGCTGCGGTGCATCGCTCGCCACGGCCGCGGAGGCGGCGCGCAGCACCGCCGCATCCAGCGCCGGCCCGGGCTCGTGCGACGGCAGGCGATCGTAGAGCGCCTTCAGCTCCGCCTCGCCGGGCAGGTCGTCGTCGTCGTGTGGGGGCAGGGGCGTGGTCATGGGCTCAGTACGTCGCGCAGTTTGGTCATGGCGTAGCGCAGGCGGGATTTCGCCGTCTCGCGGCCGACGCCGGTGATCTGCGCGATCTCCTCCAGGCTCAGCTCGTGCTCCAGCCGCAGCAGCACGGCGGTACGTTGATCGTCAGGCAGCTGCTCGATGGCGCGCTGCAGGCCGCGGCGCTGCTCGAAGTCGGACAGCGCGTGCTCGGGTTGTTCGTGCGCGGGTGCCGCGTGGTGGGCCAGCGCGGTTTCCGCTTCGTCGCCGTCGGCCAGCGGACGCTTGCGGCGGTGGCCGTCGATGATCAGGTGGTGCGCGATCTGCAGCAGCCAGGTGCTGAACTTTGCCTGCGGCTGGTAGCGCGAACGCGCCGCGATGACGCGGCTCCAGGTGTCCTGGAACACCTCGTCGGCCAGCGAGCGGTCGCGCACGCTGCGCAGCACGAAGCGGTACAGCGTGCCCCGATGCTTCGCATACAGCGCCTCGAACGCGGCGAGGTCGCCGCGGGAGTAGGCCAGCATCAGCTGCGCATCGGGGTCGACCGCCACATCCATGGGCGGCGAGGGTACGCGATTTGCCGCGTACGGATAAGGCGCATCGAGAGGGCACGGAGTCCCGGCCGGCGCGCGGCGATGGGGGAAGGATGCGGGGGCATCCGTCATCGCTGCGGCCGCGCCGGCCGGAAACAGGGCGCGCATGGCGCCACGTTCAGCGCAGGCCGATGCCGGGCGCGGGCATCGAGCCGGCGTCGAGCGGCGGCTTGTCCGCGGTGGCGCTGCGCGTGCTCAGGCCATCGGCGAGGTTCACCAACTGCACGAAACCGGCGCGGTAGCCGTCCGGATCATCGCCACGGGCGTCGCGCGCCAGTGCGGCGATCCGCGCGTAGTCGTAGCCATCGAGGTAGCGCCCGCCGCGCAGCGCATCGGCAAACGCGGCCACCGATGCGGCAAAGCGCAGCCGCGCACTGGCCTCACGTGCCGGCGTCGCCGCGATCGGTCGCTCGATCAGCGTGCTGGCATCGTGGCCGGGCAGCTTGTAGCGCAGGCGCAGGAAGGCCAGCTCGCCGCTGCGATCGGTACGCGCGTCGTGCTTGCCGTAGCGCAGCGGATCGACGCGCGCGGCGTCCGAACCCGCTGGGGTGATCTCGTAGATCGCGGTGACGTTGGCGCCCGCGCCGATGTCGCCGGCGTCCACGGCATCGTTGTTGAAGTCCTCGCGCTTGAGCTGGCGCTTCTCGTAACCGATCAGGCGGTACTCCTTCACCTGCGCCGGGTTGAACTCCACCTGCACCTTCACGTCCTTGGCGATGGTGAGCAGCGTGGCGGACAGCTCGTCCACCAGCACGCGCCGCCCCTCCTGCAGGCTGTCGATGTAGTGATGGCTGCCGTTGCCGGCATCGGCCAGCATCACCGCCATGGCGTCGTTGTAGTTGCCCTCGCCGAAGCCCAGCGTGGTGAGTGCTACGCCGCTCTTGCGGTGATCCTCGATCTTGGTCTTCAGCGCCGCTTCGCTGACCGTGCCCACGTTGAAGTCGCCGTCGGTGGCGAGGATCACCCGGTTCACGCCGCCCGGGATGAAACCCTGCTCGGCCTGCGCGTAGGCCAGGTCGATGCCGGCGTCGCCGTTGGTCGAGCCATTGGCGCCGAGGCTGTCGATCGCCGCGTCGATGGTGGCATGCTGGTCGCCCGCGGTGGAGGGCAACGCCACGCCGGCGCTGCCGGCATAGGTAACGATGGACACGCGATCCTGCTGGCGCAGCCGGGTAACCAGTTGCTTCAGCAAGGCCTTGAGCAGGGGCAGCTTGTTCGGCTCGTCCATCGAGCCGGAGGTATCGATGAGGAACACCAGGTTGGCGGCGGGAATCGCGCTGGCCGGCACCCGATAGCCCTGCACGCCGATCAGCAGCAGCTCGCGCCCCGGGTTCCACGGCGCCGGCGCCAGCTCGGTGGTGACGCTGAACGGCTGCGCGCGATCGGCCGGCGGCGCGTAGCCGTAGTCGAAGTAGTTGATGAACTCCTCCGCGCGCACCGCGTCGGCCGGTGGCAGCTGGCCGGCTTCGAGCATGCGTCGCACGTTGGTGTACGAGCCGGTGTCCACGTCCAGCCCGAAGGTGGAGACGGGCTGCTCGCTGGCCAGCTGCACCGGGTTGCTGTCGCGATGGGTGTAATGCTCGGTGTTCACGGCGCCGGGCCACGGCTGGGCCATCGGCGCGGCGAGCATCGGCATCGGCGCCGCGTTGCGGGAAACCTTCATCGCGCCGGCGAGCCTGGCCTCGGCGAGGATCGCCGTGGGAGGCGCCGGCGGCAGCGACCTGGCGACCTGTGGAGCGACGGTGGTGACGCGGCGCGCGGCGTCGTCGCGCGCGTGGGTCTCGACCTTCGGTGGCGCCGATGTTGGCGTTGCGGCGGATTCGTCGCTGGCCGGGCGGGACAGGCCGCAGCCGACCAGCGCGACGGCGAGGGCAACGGGCAGGGCGCGCAGCAGTAGCGTTTGGGCGGACATCGGGCAGCCTCCTCAAGGTGGGTGTGGAGGTTGAAACGGGGCCGCTGGATAAACGGGGTTACGGACGCGCCGGAGGCAGCGCGGTAGCATGCGCGTTTCCCTTCACGCATCGACCGCCGCCATGCTGCACAACGACACCCTGCGCGCCATCCGCTACATGCTCGACCTCGGCGACGCCAAGGTGGTGGAGATCGTCAAGCTGGCCGACCCGGCCTACCTGCTGGAGAAGGAAGACGTGCAAGCGATGCTGCTGCGCGAGGACGATCCGGGTTACCAGACCTGCAGCAACACCATGCTGGCGCGTTTTCTCGACGGGCTGGTGATCTTCCGCCGCGGCCGCGACGAGAGCCGTCCGCCGCGCCCGCCGGAGAAGCGCATCACCAACAACATCGTGCTGAAGAAGCTGCGCGTGGCGTTCGAGCTGAAGGACGTGGACATGCACGCGATCTTCGCCGAGGCCGGCATGCCGGTGTCCAAGCCGGAACTGAGCGCACTGTTCCGCCAGCCCGAGCACAAGAACTATCGCGAATGCGGCGACCAACTGCTGCGCAACTTCCTCAAGGGCCTGACCCTGCGACTGCGTGGCGCAGGCTGAACCGGCGCGGCGGACGCTGTGCGAAGATCCCGCGTCCATTGAAGGGGCGCCCTCCATGTCCGACATCCAGCAACTGGTCTACGCCAGCCGCGCCACGTTCCAGCCCACCGACAACGGTGGCGGCGTGGAGCCGGAGGTAGCGCGCATCCTCATGCAGTCACGGCGCAACAATCCGCGCCGCGGCCTGGTGGGCGCGCTGTACTACGGCGACGGCTGCTTCTTCCAGTGTCTGGAAGGCCCGCCCGGTGAGATCGACACGCTCTATCAGCAGCTGATGAAAGATCCGCGCCACCGCGACCTCACCGTGCTGCGGCGACAGTTCATCGGCGCCACCTCGTTCGCCGGCTGGTCGATGAAGTACGTGCCGGCCGCCACCGACGTGCAGACGCTGCTGGCGCTGCACGGCAAGGACCGCTTCGATCCGTACCGCTTCGACGACGAGCTGCTCGAAGCCATGGTGACCCTGCTGCACCGTCGCAGCGACGGGGATGATCTCAACCCGATGCCCGCCACCACGGGCGCACGCCCCGGCAAGCCGGTGCCCGCGCTGCAGCCCGCGGTTCGCCGCCGCAGCCTGGGCACGCGGTTGGCGTGGGTAGCGCTGGCGGTCGCCGCGGTCGCGGTGGTCGCGCTGCTGCTGCGCTGAGTGCGCTCAGCCCACCAGGTTGCCCGGCACCGGATGGCGAAAATCCTCCGGCGTCAGGTTCTGGGTGAGGCGGAACACGCCTTCGAGAACCTTGCGTGGCAGCACCACGTCGAGCACGGTGCTCTGGTGGGGGCCGAGCGCGGTGAGCAGGTCGTCGGTGATGGCGCTGGCAGCCAGTGCGTGGTGCACCAGGCCGGCGAGATCGGCCGGCTGCACGCGGGCGCCGTAGGGGCGATGCGGCAGCACGGCGGGGCGCAGCGTCTTGCGCGGATTGCGTGGGTCGGCCACGCGGGCGTCGCCGGCCAGCAGACTGTAGTTGAGGAATAGCGACACGCTGCTGCGCTGGTGCGAGTTGGCCTGGCGGTCGATCAGAAACCCGGGTGGCAGCAGATCGGCGCTCGGCGGCAAGCCGGCGGTGAGCAGGAGGCCGGCGTCTTTCAGCGGCTCGCCCGCTTCGTCGGTGAGGCGCACGATGAGCAGGCTGCGCGGATCGTGGATGTGCACGCGCGGCGCGAACGGGCCGGCCGGTTCCAGTTCCACCTTGTCGGCATCGCGCGTGGCGTTTTCGCCATCGAAGGCATCGCACAGGCGGGCGTAGTCGGCGGCGCTGCGCACGGTGAGGCAGCGCAGGATGGCGTCGATAGTGGCCGGCTGTGCACTGGCCAGGATGCCCTGGGAGGTACCCGAGTGCGCCGCGCCCGGGATCAGCTTGAACGCGCAGCGCGGGCCGCGGGTGAGATAGAGCGAGAGCGCGTCGATGCCGCTGCCGCGGCTGTCCTGGGTGCTGAGCACGGCGTGCTGCGCGTTGAGGTTGGCGGCGGCCAGGCGCACCACGCCATCGGAGCCGTCTTCGCCGGTGTAGCTGTTGAGATGGTCGTAGAGCGAGCGGTCGGGGCGGTCGCCGATCAGCACGAACGGAAACTGGCCGCTTGTCACCGGGTCGCCGCCGTGGATGCGATCCAGGTTGAGCGAGATCGAGGCCGCGCTGCCCAGCTCCAGCCAGTCCAGGATGCGCTGGCCCGGTTCCACGCCGTCGAACCAGGCTTTCAGCCGCCCGATCACGCCCTTGCCGAGTTGCGCCAGCGCCGAGCCGAAATTGGCCGGTGCGAGCATCACCAGATGGGTGAGGCGGATCGTGCTGTAACGCCCGGGCTTGTCGCGTTGGGCGCGCAGCCACTCGCGCACCACCGGCCCGCCGGTGGAGTGGGTGATGCAGGCGAAGGAGGGTTCGAGCAGGTGCAGGTCGCGCAGAGCGTGGTCGAAGGCGCGGACCAGGTCGTCCATGGTCACCGCGTCGTCGAAGCTCACGTACTCGCTGAGCCAGAGGTCGCGCAGGGTCAGCGGCAGGCCCAGCGTGGCAGCCTGTTGCTGCAGGCGCTGCGGCATCTGGCCGTAGGTGGCGGTGCTGGTGACGCTCCAGCCGTGGACGAAGACGAGGGTGCTCATCGGGCCGCTCCGTGTCCTGCACCCGTGCGGGTGCCCGGCCGATGCTACGCCGCCCGATGGGCGACGGTGTGACGACTCAGTCGGCGGCCAGACGGGTGCCGGGCGCGGCGGGATCGGGCGTGCCGTGGCCGACCAGTTCCAGCGTCTGGCCCCACGGGGCCTGCACGTCGATGCGCACAAGGCCGCCGTCGCCGCGGGTGCCGGCGGCGTGGTCGCCGATCACCGCCACATGCTGGTGCTGCAGCCAGCCCAGCGCGGCGTCGACGTTCTCGATGCGCAGTTGCAATGCCGGGCGGCCGGCCGCTGGCGAGTCGCCCTGCACGATCTCGACAATCGCGCCCTGGCTGCACTCCAGCAGTGCGCGATCGGCCGACATGTCCAGTGCATCGCAGCCCATCACCTGCGTGAGGAAGCCCGAGGCCTGCGCCACGTCGGGGGCGGCGATGCGGGCGTAGTCGCTGGCGCCCTGGCCGAACGCCGCCGTCGGCACGCCGAAAGCCAGCAGCAGCGCCAGCCACAACATCCGTCCGAGCCATCCACGTTGGGTCACGACACGTTGGGTCACGACACGCCACCTCTCATCGACATGGCCGATAAGTGGTCACGGCGTGCGGGGTTTCCAGAGGCGATTCGGTGCTCGCTGCGTTTCCCGTTGCGAACGCTGCGCCGGTGCATGGCGCCGTCGCCTTGGCTTCCGCGGGCCAGCCGCCTAGTCTTCGCGTTTTGCTGGAGGCGACGATGAGTCTGACCGTGCTGGGGGTCCTGGTGTTGCTGGCGGGTGGCCTGGCCTGGCTGGGCTGGCGACGCAGCAGCGCCGCGGTGCTGGTGCTGATCCTGGCCGGTGTGGTCGCGGTGGGCGATGGCCCGCTGACCGGCTGGATGCTCGACCGGCTGCAGGCCGGTTACACCATGCAGCCGCCCGCGCCGTGGGCGCAGCGCAACGTGATCCTGCTGCTGGGCGCCGGCACCGTTCGCAACGCGGCCGGGCAGGCCGAGCCGCCACTGTACGGCTACGGCCGCATCGCCCGCGCCGCAGCGCTGTATCGCCAGTGCCATGCCGCCGGAGGCGACTGCAAGGTGCTGGCCAGCGGCGGCGATCCGCTGCACAACGGGCACAGCGAGGCGGCGGTGTACGGCGATCTGCTGCTGGCACTGGGCGTGCCCGCGTCCGACCTGATCCTGGAGCAGCGCAGCCTCAGCACCTGGCAGAACGCGCAGTTCAGCCGCCCGCTGCTGCTGGCCTACCAACCACAGCGGGTGCTGCTGGTGAGTTCGGGCCTGCATCTGCGGCGCAGCCTGCTGTACTTCGCGCATTTCGGCATCCGGCCGGAGCCGGTGCGCGGCGACCTGGTGCGCGCAGTGCCCTCGTGGCTGCCGCAGGCGTGGAACGCGGCGTTGTTCGACGCGGCGCTACACGAGTACATCGGGCTGGTGCGCTACCGCGTCTACAACGCGCTGGGCAAGAACGTGCCGCCGATCACGGCGCCGCTGATTCCCGCCAAGCGCTGAGCGCTCAGCCCTCGCGCATCACCATCAGCCGCACCTCGGTCATGTCCTCGATGGCGTAGCGCACGCCCTCACGGCCCAGGCCGGAGAGCTTCACGCCGCCGTAGGGCATGTTGTCGACGCGGAAGCTGGGCACGTCGTTCACCACCACGCCGCCTTGCTCCAGCTCGTCCCACGCGCGCATGGCGTGGTCGAGCCGGTTGGTGAAGATGCCGGCCTGCAAGCCGAAGTTCGAATCGTTGACCCGCGCCGCCGCCTCCTCGAACGTGCGGAACGGGGCGAGCAGGGCGAACGGACCGAAGGCTTCCATGCGGTTGACCTTCGCCTCGCGCGGCACGTCTTCCATCAGCGTGGCCTCGAGCATGGCGCCCTCGCGCTTGCCGCCGCACAGCAGCTTGGCGCCGGCCTGGCGGGCCTCGGCTATCCAGCCCTGCAGGCGCTCGGCGGCGGCCTCGTCGATCATCGGGCCGAGGAACACGTCCTTCTTCTTCGGGTCACCGGCCTTGAGCTTTTTCACCGCGGCGACCAGCTTGCGCTTGAGCGCGTCGTAGACGTCCACGTGGGCGTAGATGCGCTGCACGCTGATGCAGCTCTGGCCGGACTGGTAGAACGCGCCGAACACCAGCCGCTCGACCACGTGATCAAGCTTGTCGCCCTGGTCGGCGTCGACGATGCAGGCGGCGTTGCCGCCCAGTTCCAGCGTGACCTTCTTGCGTCCGGCGCGGGCCTTGAGCTCCCAGCCGATCTGGCCGCCGGTGAAGGAAAGCAGCTTGAGGCGCTCGTCCTCGACCAGGGGCGTGGCGTGGGCGCCGTCCAGCGGCAGGATCGAGAACGCGCCCTTCGGCAGATCGGTCTCGGCCAGCACCTCGCCGATGATCAGCGCGCCGATCGGCGTCTTCTCCGACGGCTTGAGCACAAACGGGCAACCCGCCGCGATCGCCGGGGCGACCTTGTGCGCCACCAGGTTGAGCGGGAAGTTGAACGGAGTGATGAAGCTCACCGGCCCCAGCGGCACGCGGCGGGTGTAGCCGCGATAGCCGTCCAGGCGGCCGGCCAGTTCCAGGTTGATCGTCTCGCCGTTGATGCGCACGGCTTCCTCGGCGGCGATCTGGAAGGTTTCGATCAGGCGGGTCACTTCGCCGGCGGCATCCTTGATCGGCTTGCCGGCCTCGATGCACAGCGCGCGGGCCAGTTCGTCCCTGCGTGCTTCGAAGCGTGTCGCGCAGTGCTGCAGCACTGCCTGGCGCTGCCACGGCTTGAACGCGCGCATCGCCGGCGCCGCCTGCACGGCCGCGGCGATGGCCTTCTCGGTGGCGCGGGCATCGGGCACCGCCACGCGGGTGGCGACCTTGCCGCTGTACTTGTCGCGCACGTCCAGCATCGTCTTCGAGGACTGCGGGCGATTGGCCAGGTAGTAGGGGTAGGTCTTGGCAAGCATGGCAACTCCCGGAAGCGACCGGTGATAGTGATTCGGGCAGTGTCGGGCGGCGGGCGTGGTGCGCGCGTGGACGGCGGCGATCAGTCGCCCGCGCGGGCCGGCAGCTCGCCGTCGGCGAGGCGGATGCGCAGCGCGTCGCCATCGTTCACCTCGGTGGTGGAACGCAGCACCTTGCCGTGCGCATCGAACACGATCGCGTAGCCGCGATCGAGCGTGGCCAGCGGGCTCACCGCGTGCAGCGCACGGGCGGTCTGGCCCAGCGTGAGTCGCTTGCGTTCCAGCATGCGCGCGAAGGCGCGGCGCAGGCGCGGATCGAGTTCGGCCAGTCGGCGCGCGAGCAGGGCGAGTCGATGGCGCGGATGCTGGGCGAGCAGGCGGCCGTGCAGTTGCTCCAGCCGGCGGTCGCGCCGCTGCTGACCGACCGCGCCGGCGGCGAGCAGGCGGCGATGCAGGTTCACCAGCCGCTCGCGATCGCGCGCCAGTCGCGCCTGCGGACGCTGCGCGTTGAGTCGGGCCAGCAGGTGATCCGCCCGCTGTGCCAGCGTGTGCTGCCGGCGCTGCTGCACGGTGGCGATGCGCTGACTCAACAACTTGAGTTGGCGCGACAGGTGCGCCGCATCGGGCACCAGCAGCTCGGCCGCGGCCGAGGGCGTGGGCGCGCGCAGATCGGCGACGAAGTCGGCGATGCTGAAATCCACCTCGTGCCCGACCGCGCACACCACCGGCACCGCGCTGGCATGCACGGCGCGGGCGACGGCCTCGTCGTTGAACGCCCACAGGTCTTCCAGCGAGCCGCCGCCGCGGGTCAGCAGCAGAGCGTCGTAGCGGCCGCTGGCCGAGGCTTTGCGCAGCATGGCGACGATCGCTGGTGGCGCTTCCTTGCCCTGCACGGGCACGGGCAGCACGTCCACTTCGAGCAGCGGCCAGCGTCGGCCGAGCACGCTGAGCACGTCGCGAATTGCCGCGCCGGTGGCCGAAGTGATCACGCCGAGGCGGCGGATGTAGCGGGGCAGCGGACGCTTGCGCGCGGGATCGAACAGGCCTTCGGCGTCGAGCTTGGCCTTGAGCGCGTCGAACGCGCGGCGCAGGGCGCCTTCGCCGGCTGGCTCCATCGATTCGGCGACCAGCTGAAATTCGCCGCGCGGCTCGTACAACCCCACCTTGGCCCGCACCAGCACCTGCATGCCGTCCACCGGCTTGAAGGTGAGCCGGCTGCTTTTCATCTTGAACATGGCGCAGCGCACCTGGGCGCCGGCGTCCTTCAGCGTGAAATACAGGTGGCCGGAGGCGGGGCGCGCCACGTTCGAGAGCTCGCCCTCGATCCACACCATCGGCAGCGCGTCTTCCAGCAGGCCGCGCACCAGCCGGTTCAACGTGCTGGGGGTGAGGATGCGGCGCGGTGCAGCGGCGTCATCGTCGGACGCCGGGCCACGTCCGGAGAAGGGATCGAAGGCAGACATGAGCGCGCGAGGTTAGCACGAAGGTGACGCGCAACATGCGCTTGCGCTGCGACCTGCGTGCGACTTCTCACGCAGGTTGCGTAAATAGATGATTAGTATCGGTAAATGCAGCTCAGTTTGCGTCGTCGTCGTCCTGCCGGCGGCGCTGCCGCGCCTGCCGCGTGCGCCATGCGCGCACCGCCAGATTGAGCGCGAACCAGGCCGACAGCAGCGCCAGCGGCCAGGCGATGATCGCCGGCCACAGCGCGGCCACCACCGCCAGCACGGTCAGCGCCACCGTGCCGATCACCAGCGGGCTGATGTCGGTATCGCCCAGCACGCGCCGGTCGGTGAGCACGGCGCCCACCGAGTTGGCCAGGCGCAGGGCGCTGGCCGCGGCCCGGCCGGAGCTGCCGTTGCCGCCGCGCGGCCGCCGCGCCGCACGGCGCAGCTGCGCGGCCGGATCCTCGCCCGAGCGCTGCACGCGCTCGCCGCGCAATCGCCGCCGTGGCGCCAGCACGATCTCGGTGGCGTTGCCCAGGTCGGTTTCGTATTGCTCGGCGAGCTGCTGCGCGAAGCCCTGGTCTTCCACTGCCACGTCGATCTCGCGGTTGCCCAGCCAGCTGGCCACATTGAGATTGGATGAGCCCACGCGTGCCCAGATGCCGTCGGCGACGGCCGTCTTGGCGTGGATCATCGAGCCGTTCCACTCGAACACGCGCACGCCGGCCTTGAGCAGCGGGCGGTAGCCGGAGCGCGACAGGCCAGCCACCATCGGAATATCGCTGCTGCCGGGCACCAGCAGGCGCACGTCCACCCCGTCGCGCGCGGCGGCTGCCAGCGCCTGCACGTACGGCGCCACGCCCACGAAATACGCATCGGTCAGCCACAGCGTCTTGCGCGCCATGGCGGCAATCTGCTGATCGAGCCGGTACAGCCCGGCGGTGGACGGCTCGGTGGCGATCACCCGCAGCGACACCTGGCCCGGCGGCTCATGCAAGGCCTCGGCGGGCCAGCGCGGCAGCGGTGCGCCGGTGCCGGCCCAACTGCGGGCGAAGGCAGCTTCCACTTCGGCTACCGCGGGCCCACGCAGCGCCACGCCGGTATCGCGCCAGGGTGCGACGCCGCGCGACGGGTCGCCGAGCCACTTCTCGCTGATGCACACGCCGGACAGAAAGCCGAGTTCACCGTCGACCACCAGCACCTTGCGGTGGTCGCGGCTGATCCAGCCGAACGGCCGGCCGAGCTGCGGGCGGTTGAACACGCGGACCTGGCCGCCGGCCTCGCGCAAGGGTTTCCAGAACGCCGCGCCGGATTGCCCCAGGCAACCGACCCAGTCGCACACCACCGCCACGAACACGCCGGCGAGCGCGCGCTCAACGAGCGCGTCGCGAAACGCGCGGCCCACGCTGTCGTCGCGGATGATGTAGTTCTCCAGCAGCACCCGCTTGCGCGCGTGGCGGATCGCTGCCAGCCAGCGCTGGTAGTGCACGGCCGCGTCGATCAGCAATTCCACCGCGTTGCCGGTGAGCAGGGGCGCGCCGGCGGCGCGGCTGAGCGCCTGGGCAGCGATGAAGCGATCCGGGCGGGAGGTATCCAGGGGAGATGAAGCCATCGGGCGAGTCTAGGGCATGCGTCGTGAAAGACGCTTCTGGCATGATCCGGCCATGCCACTCCAGCAGCGATACACGGACACGAACGCCTGCGCGCAAGTCATCGCCGACCGGCTCGGTCCGGACCTGCGCGTGGCCGCCCCGCTGGGCCTGGGCAAGCCGCACGACCTGCTCAACGCCATCTACGCGTTGATCGCTGCCCAGCCGGCGCGCTCGCTCACCCTGTACACCGCGCTGTCCCTGACCCGGCCAACCCCGAAGCCCGGGCTGGAAGCGCGCTTCCTGGGGCCGTTCCTGGCGCGCCATTTCGGCGAGGATGCGGTCGACCCGCAGTACGCGCTCGATCAGGCGCGCGATGCGCTTGCGCCGAACGTGGCGGTGCACGAGTTCTACATGCAGTCCGGCGTGATGCTGCACTCGGGCAGCGCCCAGCGCAGCTACATCAGCCAGAACTACACCCACGTGGCACGCGATCTGGCCGTGCAGGACATCAACCTGCTGGTGCAGCTGGTGGCAAGGCGCGAGACCGCCGAGGGCGTGCGCTACAGCCTGTCCAGCAATCCCGATCTCACGCTGGATTTCCTCGATCGCGTGGTGGCGTCGGGCCGGCCGCGGCCGCTGTGCGTGGCGGTGGTGCATCCGGAGCTGCCGTACCTGTCCGGCAACGCCGAGGTGCCGCAGGATTACTTCGACATCGAGCTGGCGCCCGAGCACTCGCCGCCGCTGTTCGCGCTGCCGCGGCAGCCGGTGGTGACCGCCGAATACGCGTTGGGCCTGCACGCCAGCGCTCTGGTGAAGGACGGCGGCTGCCTGCAGATCGGCATCGGCGCGCTGTCCGACGCGCTGGTGCACGCCCTGTTGCTGCGCCAGCGCGAGAACCTCGCCTGGCGCGCCGCGCTGGAGGCGCTGGACACCGGCTACGTCACCCACACGCTGGCGCTATCGCTGGGCGGGATGGAGCCGTTCCAGCGCGGCCTCTACGGCGCCAGCGAAATGGTGATGGACGGCTTCATGCACCTGCAGCGCGGCGGCATCCTCAGGCGCCGCGCGTGGGACAACCTGGCGCTGGAGCGCGCCGCGGCGATCGGTCGGTTACCGGCCGATGTGCCGGGCGGGCACTACCTGCGCGGCGCCTTCTTCCTCGGCTCGCGCGAGCTGTACCGCTGGCTGCACGAGACCGAGGCAGCGGATCCGGACGCGATCGACATGTGCCGCGTCTCCAACGTCAACCAGCTCTATGGCGATCACCAGGTGCTGGCCAGCCTGCAGCGCCGCGGCGCGCGCTTCTTCAACACCTGCATGATGGCCACGCTCACCGGCGCGGCGGTCTCCGACGGCCTGGAAGACGGCCACGTGGTGAGCGGCGTGGGTGGCCAGTACAACTTCGTGGCGATGGCGCACGAGCTGCCGGATGGGCGTTCCGCGCTGCTGCTGCGGGCCACCCGGGAAGGGGCGCACGGCACCGAGACCAACATCCGCTTCAACTACGGAGCCACCACCATCCCGCGCCACCTGCGCGACCTGTTCATCACCGAGTACGGTGTGGCCGATCTGCGCGGCAAGACCGACGAGGAATGCGTGGAGGCGATGCTGTCGATCTGCGACGCGCGCTTCGTCGATGCGCTGGCCGCGGAGGCGAAATCGCACGGCAAGCTGCGCGCCGATTTCGTGGTGCCCGAGGCCTGGCGCCAGCACCGTCCGGAACGCCTGGCCGAAGCGCTGGCGCCCTTGCGCAAGCGCGGTCTGATGCCGACGTTTCCGTTCGGTAGCGACTTCACCGAAGTCGAACAGCGGCTGCTGCCGGCACTGGGCTGGCTCAAGACCAACAGCCGCACCTGGCGTGGCAAGTGGCGCTTGTTGCGGGCCATCGCCCGGCCTGGCGAAGCCCGTGCCAACGAACGTGAGGCGCTGGCGCGCATGGACCTGGAGCATCCCGTATCGCTGGCCGATCGCCTGCAGCGGCGCCTGCTGCAGGCCGCGCTTCGCCACGCTGGAAACTGAGCGTCAGGTGCCGGCCAGGGGTACGGAGACGGTGAGGCAACTGCCGCGCCCGGGAAGCGAACGCACCTGCACCGGCGCGCCCAGGGTCTCGGCCGTACGCTGCACGATCCACAGTCCCAGCCCGAGTCCGTCATTGCGCGGGTCGGCCTGCTGAAAGGCGCCGAACATCCGCTCCGCCTGGGCCGGGTCCATGCCGATGCCGGTGTCGGCCACCGTGATCACGGCGTGCTGCGCGCGCCGACGCACGCCGAGCAGCACCGAGCCGTGCGGGGTGTACTTCACCGCATTGCCCACCAGGTTGCCGACCAGCGCCGACAGCAGCGCGCGGTGGCTGTGCACCACCAGTGAGCTGGCCACGGTGCGCAGTCGCAGCCCCTTCGCTTCGGCCTGGCGCTACCAGCGCAGCGCCACCGGATGCAGCACCTCGGCCAGCGGCAGGTCGCTGAGGGTTGGCAGGGCCACCGCGCCCTGGCTGCCGGCCAGCGCAGCGAGGTCGTCGAGCTGGTTGCCGACTTCGATCATCGCCGCCTGGGCCGTATGCACCAGTTGCGCCGGATCGGCGACCTCGCCGCGGCGCAGCTTTTCGAGCGCGTAGACCGCCGCTCGCAGCGGCGTGCGCAGATCGTGGCCGGCGATCGCCATGAGGCGGCCGCGGTACTCGCTGGAGGTGCGCATCAGGGCCAGCGTATGGTCCAGTTCGAGCTGGCTGCTCACTTGCCGGGCCAGCGCTCGCAGGCGGTCCAGCTGGTCGGCATGCAGCTGGCGGGGATAGTGATCGAACACGCACAGGGCGCCGAGCGCGGTGCCGTCAGAAGCGCGCAGCGGAACGCCGGCGCAGTAGCGCAGCGGCGGGTGGGCCGCGCTCAGGCGGCTGCCGGCGAAGCGCGGATCGCGCTGAGCATCGGCCACGATCAGCGCGTCTTGCTGCCGTGCGGCGTAGTCGAAGAATGTCTTGCTGTCCGGTACGCGGTCTGCGCGCATTCCCCAACGACCGATGCAGCGCTGGCGTTCATCCTCGACCAGGCCGATCAGGGCCGCCGGGGTCTGGCACAGGCCTGCCGCGATCATGGCGGCGTCGTCGAAGTCGGTTCGCGGTGTGGCGTCGTGTCCGGAGCGGTCGAGTCCTTCGACGCGCGGTGCATCGGCTAGCCGCCCAGCGGCCGGGGCAGTGGGGGAGGATGACTGGGTCATGACAGGGCCAACGCTATCGCCGGTGATGCGTGCGTGACGTGAGCGTCTGCGGGTGACGCGTGACGCAGCATTTACGAATCGCCGCAGCGAGGTGGGGGCAGGGGCCTTCGGTTATCCTTGGCGTTTCGCCGCCAACCCTCGCGGCAAGCGCACCTCCGAGCCCCATGAGCGAACTTTCCCGACCCGCCCCGCGTCCCGCCGAAGCCGAACCGCGCCGCCCCAGCGTGGGCGTGCAGATCGGCAAGGTGACCGTCGGCGGCGGCGCACCCATCGTGGTGCAGTCGATGACCAACACCGACACCGAGGATGCGGCCAGCACGGCGAAGCAGATCGCCGAACTGGCCCGCGCCGGCTCTGAGCTGGTGCGCATCACGGTGAACACGCCGGCCGCGGCCACGGCCGTGCCGCATATCCGCGACCGCCTGGCGATGATGGGTGTGGAGGTGCCGATCATCGGCGACTTCCACTACAACGGTCACCAGTTGCTTGAAGCCGAGCCGGCCTGCGCCGAGGCGCTGGCGAAGTACCGCATCAACCCCGGCAACGTCGGCTTCGGCAAGAAGAAGGACGCGCAGTTCGGCGCGATCATCGAGAAGGCCATCGAGTACGGCAAGCCGGTGCGCATCGGCGCCAACTGGGGCTCGCTGGACCAGTCCATGGTCGCCATGCTGATGGACGAGAACGCGCAGCGCGCGCAGCCCTGGGACGCCTCCCACGTGGCGCGCGAGGCGCTGATCCGCTCGGCGCTGGATTCGGCCGCGCTGGCCGAGAGGATCGGCCTGCCGCGCGAGCGCATCATCCTCTCGGCCAAGGTATCGGGCGTGCAGGAGCTGATCGCCGTGTATCGCGATCTCGCCGCGCGCGGCAACTACGCGCTGCACCTGGGTCTCACCGAAGCCGGCATGGGATCGAAGGGCATTACCGCTTCGGCCGCTGCACTCGCCGTGCTGCTGCAGGAAGGCATCGGCGACACCATCCGCATCTCGCTCACGCCGGAGCCGGGCGCCTCGCGTACCGGCGAGGTGATCGTGGCGCAGGAGCTGCTGCAGACCATGGGCCTGCGCGCCTTCACACCGCTGGTCACCGCCTGCCCGGGCTGCGGCCGCACCACCAGCGAGTTCTTCCAGGAGCTGGCCAAGGTGGTGCAGGAACACGTGCGCGAGCAGATGCCGCTGTGGCGGGTGAAGTACGACGGCGTGGAGAACCTCACCCTGGCGGTGATGGGCTGCGTGGTGAACGGGCCGGGCGAATCCAAGCACGCCAACCTCGGCATCTCCTTGCCGGGCAACGGTGAGGCACCGGCGGCGCCGGTGTTCATCGACGGCGAGAAGGCGATGACCCTGCGCGGCGACAACATCGCCCGCGAGTTCATCGGCATCCTCGATGAGTACGTCGAAACCCATTACGCCGCCCGCGCCAGCTGAGGCGATGGCCGGCGATCCGGAAGCGGCAATCCTGCGCGTCTGGCACGGCCATGCGGCGCCGTGGACGCGGGCGGTGCGCGAGCAGGCGATCGCCAGCCGGCAGCTGGTGACCGATGCGGCGATCGTCGAAGCGGTGGCCGCGCGGCAACCGCAGCGGGCGATCGACCTGGGCTGCGGTGAGGGCTGGCTGCTGCGCGCGCTGGCTGCACACGGCATCGACGGCCTTGGCGTCGATGCGGTGCCGGCGCTGGTCGATACCGCCCGCGCTGCCGGCGGCGGGCGCTTCATCACCATGGATTACGCGGCCATCGCGGCAGGCTCGCTCGACGAGCGCGCCGATGTCGTGGTGTGCAATTTCTCGCTGCTGGGCGAGGCGTCCGTCGACCGCTTGCTGGCAGCGATACCTCCGCTGCTGACGCCCGGTGGCGCGCTGCTGATCCAGACGCTGCATCCGTGGAGCGCCTGCGGCGAGGCGGACTATTGCGACGGCTGGCGTGAGGGCTCGTGGGTCGGCTGCGGCGAGGGCTTCGGCGAAGCAGCACCCTGGTACTTCCGTACGTTCGCCGGCTGGATGCGCAGCTTCGGCGCCGCCGGGCTGGTGCTGGTGTCGATGCGCGAGCCGCTGCACCCGCACAGCGGCCGGCCGGCGTCGCTCATCTTCGAACTGGTGCCGCGCTGACTCAGGCGAGGTATCGGGCGGCCACTGGCGGAACATGGCGCCATAGCCAAGGATCCAGCGGTTGCGCCGCCAGCGTGTGCAGCGCCGCCAAAAAGGTGGTGCGCGGTATTTCCTGCGCGCCCAGCGACAGCAGATGCGGATTGGATACCTGTGCGTCGAGCAGCGGGCACTGCCAATCGTGCAGCAGGCGCGCCAGCGCCAGCAGCGCGACCTTGGAGCCGCCGCTCTCGCGGCTGAACATCGATTCCCCACTGAACAGGCGCCCGGACATCACGCCGTAGATGCCGCCGACCAGGCGATCGCCGTGCCACACCTCCACGCTGTGCGCGTGGCCGCCGGCGCGCATTGCGGCGTAGGCATCCACCATCTCGGCGCTGATCCAGGTGCCGGGCTGGCCGTCGCGCGGCGCGGCGCAGGCGTGCATCACGCCGAGGAAATCGCGATTCACCGTCACGTGCCAGTCGCAGCGCGCGAGCAGGCGGCGCAGTGATCGGTTCGGCCGGCACAGGGCGGCGGTCGGGAATACGCAGCGTGGGTCGGGCGACCACCACAGAATCGGCTCGCCTTCGTTGAACCAGGGAAAGATGCCTTGCGCGTAGGCCGCGCGCAGGCGCTCTACCGACAGGTCGCCGCCGAAGGCGAGCAGGCCGGATGGTTCGCTCAAGGCCTCGGCGGGATCGGGAAAGCGCTCCGCCGGCCAGTGATCGAGCAGCGGCAGGCGGATCATGCCGCGTCGTCCGTCGCGCGGCCTTGCGCGTAGGGGCTGTGCGCCGTCAGTTCCTGCGCGTAGGCCTGTACCGAATCGGTCTCGTGCACCAGCGCATCGCGCACCGCGCGGCGGAACTGCGGGTGCGCCAGGTAATGGCGCGAGTGCGTATGCACCGGCAGGAAACCGCGGGCCAGCTTGTGCTCGCCCTGCGCGCCGGGTTCGAAACGCTGCAGGCCGCGCGCGATCGCGTGCTCGATGCCGCGGTAGTAGCAAAGCTCGAAGTGCAGCCCCGGCACCTCCACGCTGGCGCCCCAGTAGCGCCCGTACAGCGTGTCCGCGCTCTGGATCAGCAGCGCCATCGCCACGATCGTTTCGCCGTCGCGCGCCAGCACCAGCTGCACGGCATCGCCCAGCGTGTCGCCGAGCGACAGGAAAAACGCGCGGGTGAGGGCGGCATGGTTGCCCTTGGCGTCGAACGTGCTTTCGTACAGCGCGTGCACCCGGCGCCACTCGTCTCGGCTCAGGCTGGCGCCGCCGCGCATCTCGATCTGCAAGCCGCTGCGCGCTACCTGCGCGCGCTCGTGGCGGATGTTTTTGCGCTTCTTGTGATTGAGCGCGGCGAGGAAGGCGTCGAAATCGGCGTAGCCGCGGTTGTGCCAGTGAAACTGCACGTCGGTGCGCGTCAGCCAGTGGTCGTCAAAGGCGAGCAGCTCGTCGGCGAGCAGGAAGTTCGCGTGCAGCGACGACAGGCCCAGCCGATCGACCTCGCCGCGCATCGCCGTCACCAGTGCTTGTCGCAACGCCGCGGCATGCCGGCCACGGCCGGCCAGCAGCCGCGGCCCGGTGACGGGCGAGTAGGGCACGGCGTTGAGCAACTTGGGGTAGTACTCGCCGCCAGCGCGCTCCCACGCGCTGGCCCAGCTCCAGTCGAACACGAACTCGCCGTGCGAATTGCCCTTGAGATACAGCGGCGCGGCAGCGAGCAGGGTCTCGCCTTCGTACAGGCCCAGGTGATGAGCCTGCCAGCCCCAGTCGTTGCGGATGCAGCCGGTCGCTTCCAGCGCGGCGAGGAAAGCGTGTGAGACGAACGGGTTGTCGTTCGGCCGCAGGCTGTCCCAGGCGTGCGGCGCGATCGCATCGATCGCGCCATGGAAGCGGGGTTCGAGCACGGCCGGATCCGCTCTTCCGTTACTCCGGCTGCTCCAGCCAGCGTTCGGCGTCCAGCGCGGCCATGCAGCCGAAGCCGGCCGAAGTGATCGCCTGGCGATAGACGTGGTCGGCCACGTCGCCGGCGGCGAACACGCCCGGCACCGAGGTCATCGTGGCCATGCCGTTCTGCCCGCTGTGGGTCTTGATGTAGCCGTCGTGCATGTCCAGCTGGCCCTGGAAGATGCCGGTGTTCGGCGTATGGCCGATCGCCACGAAGAAGCCGGTGGCTTCGATGTCGCGCGTGGCCTCGCCGTCGACCGCCTTCACCCGCACGCCGGTGACGCCGGAGTCGTCGCCCAGCACTTCGTCGATGGTGTGGTTCCACACCAGCTCGATCTTGCCGGCCTCGGCCTTGGCGAACAGCTTGTCCTGCATGATCTTCTCCGCGCGCAGCGTGTCGCGACGGTGCACCAGGTAGACCTTGCGGGCGATGTTGGAGAGGTACAGCGCCTCTTCCACCGCGGTGTTGCCGCCGCCGACCACCACCACGTCCTGCTCGCGGAAGAAGAAGCCGTCGCAGGTGGCGCAGGCGGACACGCCCTTGCCCTTGAACTTCTCTTCCGAGGCGATGCCCAGGTACTTGGCGGTGGCGCCGGTGGCGATGATCAGTGCGTCGGCGGTGTACTCGCCGGAGTCGCCCTTGAGGGTGAACGGGCGCTTGGACAGATCCACCTGGTGGATGTGGTCGAACACCATCTCGGTGTGGAAGCGCTCGGCGTGCTCGGCCATGCGCTGCATCAGCATGGGGCCCTGCAGGCCTTCCACGTCGCCGGGCCAGTTGTCCACTTCGGTGGTGGTCATCAGCTGGCCGCCCTGCTGCAGGCCGGTGATCAGCGTCGGCTTAAGGTTGGCGCGGGCGGCGTACACCGCGGCGGTGTAGCCGGCGGGGCCGGAGCCGAGGATCAGCAGGCGGCTGTGCTTGGGCGTTGCGGACATGTGATAATCCTTGGGTTTGCTGAACAGCTTTGATCGCTTTCGGCCCGGTCGCCAGCGGTGCGTCGAGCACCGGTGGTCAGGGCGGGGAAGGCGCTCCGAAGTCCGCAAGGATGGGGAACCCCCCGGCCCGATTCAAGCGTTCCGCATCTGCGCTTTCCCAACCCACGCCGGCACCGCTTGGCGCCGACGCCACGAACCCCACAGGACTGCTTCCCCATGCGTATCGGTATTCCTTCCGAAACCAAGACCCTCGAAGGTCGCGTTGCCCTGGTTCCCGCTGCCGCCGCCGATCTGGTGCGCCGCGGCCACGAGGTCTTCATCCAGGCGGGCGCCGGCGAGAAGAGCGGCTTCGCCGACGAGGCCTACACCCGCGAAGGCGTCACCGTGGTGCCCGACGCGGCCGCGGTCTATGAGAAGGGCGAGTTGATCGTCAAGGTGAAGGAGCCTATCGCCGGCGACCTGGCCCTGCTGAAGAAGCATCACCTGCTGTTCTGCTACCTGCACCTGGCCGCAGAGCCGGAGCTCACCAAGAGCCTGCTGGACATCGGCCTGACCGGCGTGGCGTTCGAGTCGGTGGAAGAGAACGGCGGCCTGCCGCTGCTGCTGCCGATGTCGGTGATCGCCGGCCGCATCGCCACCCAGATCGGCACCACGCTGCTGCATCGTCCGCAGGGCGGCAAGGGCAAGCTGCTGGGCGGCATGGCTTCGACCTCGCGCGGCAAGGTGGTGGTGCTCGGTGGCGGTGCCGCGGGCAAGGCCGCCGCCTCGCTGGCCGCAGCGGCCGGCGCCCGCGTGGTGGTGTTCGACAAGCGCCAGGATCGCCTGGCCGAGATGATGGAGCTGGGCGCCAACGTCACCGCGCTGTACGCCTATGAGTCGTCGGTGGCCGAGGAAGTGCGCGATGCCGACCTCGTGGTCGGTGCGGTACTGATCCCCAGCGCCAAGGCGCCGCGCGTGGTTACCGAGGCCATGGTCAAGACCATGGAGAAGGGCTCGGTGCTGGTCGACATCTCGATCGACCAGGGCGGCTGCTTCGAGACCTCGCGCCCGACCACCTGGAAGGATCCCACCTACGACGTGCATGGTGTGACGCACTTCTGCGTCACCAACATGCCCGGCGCCGTGCCGCAGACCTCGTCGCTGGCGATTTCCGCGGCGATCCTGCCGTACGTGCAGCGCCTGGCCGGCGGCAACGAGTGGCGCGACTTCGCTCCGCTGAAGGCCGGCATCAATGTCGACGGCGGCAAGCTGGTCCACCCGGCCCTGAAGTAGGCGTGCCGGCAGCGCCCGCACGCGGGGGCTGCCTCCCCGTTTGATGCCCCCCTGTAGGAGCCCGCTCGCGGGCGATGCTCTTGGCTTTGAATCGACATCAAAGCAAAAGCATCGCCCGCGAGCGGGCTCCTACGTTTTGTTTTGGGGTCCGCGGCGCAGCT
>NZ_JBQCCF010000048.1:0-9433 GCF_051962475.1 Dyella sp. | reverse complement strand
CTGGAAGCGAAGATCGCGGAGTTCTTCGGCACCGAGGACAGCATCCTCTATGCCGCCTGCTTCGACGCCAACGGCGGCCTCTACGAGCCGCTGCTGGGCGAGGAGGACGCGATCATCTCCGACGCGCTCAACCATGCCTCGATCATCGACGGCATCCGCCTGTGCAAGGCCAAGCGCTTCCGCTACGCCAATTGCGACATGGCCGACCTGGAGAAGCAGCTGCAGGCCGCCGATGCCGCCGGTGCGCGCACCAAGCTGATCACGACCGACGGCTCGTTCTCGATGGACGGCTTCATTGCACCGCTGGACCAGATCACCGCGCTGGCCGAGAAGTACGGCGCGCTGGTGCACATCGACGAATGCCACTGCACCGGCTTCCTGGGCGCCACCGGCCGTGGCTCGGCCGAGGTGACCGGTGTGATGGACAAGGTCGACATCTTCACCGGCACCCTGGGCAAGGCGCTGGGCGGCGCGCTGGGCGGTTTCACCACGGGACCTGCCGAGGTGATCGAGATGCTGCGCCAGCGCTCGCGCCCCTACCTGTTCTCCAACTCGCTGCCACCGCACGTGGTGGCCGCGGCGATCAAGGTGTTCGACATGCTCGAGAGCGCCGGCGAGCTGCGCACGCGGGTGCAGGAGAACACCGCCTATTTCCGCCAGCAGATGACCGCCGCCGGCTTCGACATCAAGCCGGGCGTACACCCGATCGTGCCGGTGATGATCTACGACGCGCCGAAGGCACAGGCGATGGCCAGCGCGCTGCTGGAGGAAGGCATCTACGTCACCGGCTTCTTCTACCCGGTGGTGCCGCAGGGCCAGGCGCGCATCCGCACCCAGATGAGCGCGGCGCATACCCGTGAGCATCTGGATCGCGCGATCGATGCGTTCACCCGCATCGGCAAACGGCTCGGCGTGATCGGCTGAGGCGGGGGTGCCTCCCGCTGAGGGAGGAAGCTTAAGCAAGAGGCTTCGCGCTGAAGGGGAGCCCGCGCTTCGCTCCCTCTCCCCTGCACAAGCTCGGAGGAGAGGCTTACGCCTGAGGCTTTGCGCTAGCGCGCTCTGCCCCCTCTCCCCTGAACAGCTTCTCCGTTCGGGGGAGAGGGCTGGGGTGTGGGGGCGACTCTTGCCTTACCTACGCCGCACCTCACCGACAAACACCTAAAAAGCCCAAAGCACCCCCTCACCCAACCCTCTCCCCCGAGCAGGCTCGGAGGAGAGGGCTTTAAGCGCGGAGCCACGCGCTGGCGAAGAGCCCGCGCCTCGCTCCCTCTCCCCTGAACACCTTCATCGTTCGGGGGAGAGGGCCGGGGTGAGGGGGCTTTTGCCTTGCACGCTGCGCCTCTGTCCACGGGCGGCAACCCCACAACCCCGCTCTCCGCTCAGTCACCCACGTCGCAAAGCGTGCACCTCGTCGGGAGTGAGGTGTCGCCACTCGCCCTTGGGCAATTCGCCCAGGACCAGCGGACCGATGGCCACGCGGATCAGGCGCAGCACGCCGATGTCGTGCGCCGCCAGCAGTCGGCGGATGTGCCGGTTGCGGCCTTCATCCAGCACCACCTCTAGCCAGGCGTTCTTCTCGCCTTCGCGCAGCACGTTGACCGCCACTGCACCCAACCGCTCGCCGGCATCCACCACACCGGCACGCAGCTTCGCCAGCAGGGCGTCATCTGGGCGGCGGTCGATCTGTACGTGGTACGTCTTGTCGACTTGGTGCTTCGGCTCGGTCAGACCGGCCGACCACACGGTGTCGTTGCTCAGCAGCAGCAGGCCCTCGCTGGCGCGATCGAGTCGGCCCACCGGCCCCAGCCAGGGCAAGCCGGCGCCCTTGATCAAGTCGTAGACCGTATCGCGGCCGCGCTCGTCCGCGGCGCTCACCACAATGCCGCGCGGCTTGTTCAGCGCGATGTAGACGGGCGCTGCCGCCCGAACGCTCGCTCCGTCCAGGGCAATCGCCTCCCGTGCCGGATCGGTGGGGCGCTCCGGGTCGAGCATGCGCCGGCCATCGACGCTTACCCGTCCGTCCCGCACGGCCTGCTCGGCCTGACTGCGCGAGCAGACCCCGAGTTTGCTCAGGACCCGGGCCAGGCCATGGCGTGGAATGGTCGGGGGCTTCGCCGGGCGGCGGGGAGATCGGGTCATCCGCCCAGCGTAGCCAGCGCGGCATCCGTGCGGCAACCGCCGGTGACCGCCGTTCGCTGGCGGGGCTTGGTGGCAATGCAGGAAACACTGCATCCATCACGAACCGCCAGCCGTATCTGCAGTCACTACCGTCGCGGGCTTTGCGAAGACGTCACCCATGAAAACCGGCCATGCAGAACCGCACTTCGTCAAACGCATGCTCACCGGGCTGATGCGCTGGTTCGACACCAGCGCGCAGGACACCGTCGGCGACGATGACGATCGCATCGACTGGGCGCGGGTGCTGCCCTTTATCGGTATGCACCTGGCCTGCCTGGGCGTGTTCTGGGTCGGCTTTTCCTGGTTCGCTTTCTGGGTGGCGCTTGGGCTGTACGCGCTGCGCATGTTCGCGGTGACCGCGTTCTATCACCGGTATTTTTCGCATCGTGCGTTCAAGGCGTCGCGCCCGGTGCAGTTCGCATTCGCAGTGGTCGGCGCGGCCGCCGTGCAGCGCGGGCCGCTGTGGTGGGCGGCGCACCATCGCAACCATCACCGCCACGCCGATACGCCGGCGGACGTGCACTCGCCGGTGCAGCATGGCTTCCTGCACAGCCACATGGGCTGGTTCCTCAGCCGGGCCGGCTTTCGCACCGACTGGTCGAAGATCCCCGACCTGATGAAGTACCCGGAGTTGCGCCTGCTCGACCGCTTCGACCTGCTGGTGCCGGTGGCGCTGGCGGTGGGGCTTTTCTTCTGGGGACGCTGGCTCGGTCACGCCCATCCGGACCTGGGCACCAACGGACCGCAGTTGCTGGTGTGGGGTTTCTTCGTCTCCACCATCGTGCTGTTCCACGTGACGGTCACAATCAATTCGCTGGCTCACCGCTTCGGCAGCCGCCGTTTCGAGACCCGCGACAACAGCCGCAACAACTGGCTACTGGCGATCCTCACCTTCGGCGAGGGTTGGCACAACAACCACCATCATTTCCCGGGCTCAGCGCGACAGGGCTTCCGCTGGTGGGAGGTGGATCTGACCTTCTACATCCTGCGGACGATGGCGCTGTTCGGACTGGTACGCGAGCTCAAAGCCGTGCCGGTCGGCCTCAAGCGCAGCGAGCGCTGAGGCTCGCCATGCGCATTGCAGTCATCGGCGGCGGTATCTCGGGCATGGCTTCGGCGTGGCTGCTGTCGCGCGAGCACCAGGTGGACCTGTACGAAGCGAACGCCTACGTCGGCGGCCATACGCACACCCACGACGTCAGCTCCAACGGCCGCCCGTACGCGGTGGACAGCGGCTTCATCGTGTTCAACCCGGACAACTACCCGCTGCTGAGCCGGCTGTTCGCCGAGCTCGGCGTGGACTCGCAGCCCACCACGATGAGCTTCGCCGTGCACGACGAGGCGAGCGGCTTTGAATACGGCACCACCACTGTCGACGCGTTGTTCTGCCAGCGCCGCAACCTGCTCTCGCCGGCCTTCTACCGCATGGTGCGCGACCTCACGCGGTTCTATCGCGAGTCGCCGGCGCTGCTGCAGGACGCCGACGCCGGTCCGACGCTGGGCGACTACCTGCGCGAGCACCGCTACGGCGCGATGTTCCGTGACCGCCACATCGTGCCGATGGCCTCGGCACTGTGGTCCTCACCCAGCGACAAGGTGCTCGACTTTCCCGCGCGCTACCTGGTGCAGTTCATGGCCAACCACCACATGCTGCAGATCGAGGGCCGGCCGCAGTGGCGTGTGGTACGTGGCGGTTCCACACGCTACGTCGACGCCCTGCGCAAGCACTGGAAGGTGACCGAACGCATCGCCTGCCCCGTGCACGAAGTGCACCGCCACGCCGACGGCGTCGAAGTGGTGAGCCTGCTCGGCAGCGAGCGCTACGACCAGGTGGTGCTGGCCTGTCACAGCGACGAGGCGCTGGCGATGCTGACCGATCCCACGCCGGCCGAACGCGAGGTGCTGGGGGCCATCCGCTACCAGGAAAACGACACCGTGCTGCACACCGACACGCGGCTGCTGCCGACTCGGCGCAAGGCGTGGTCGGCGTGGAACGTGCTGATTCCCGCCTCGCCCACCGAGGCCTGCACGGTGACCTACTGCATGAACCTGCTGCAGTCGCTGGATGCGCAGGATACCTTCTGCGTGTCGCTCAACTGCACCGACCGCATCGCGCCGGACAAGATCCTGCGCCGCATGCGCTACGCGCACCCGGAGTACAGCCACGCCTCGGTCGCCGCACAGCAGCGCAAGGGCGAGATCCAGGGCAAGGACCGCATTTGGTATGCCGGCGCCTACTGGGGCTGGGGTTTCCACGAGGACGGCATGCGAAGCGCGGTGGAAGTGACCCGCGCGCTGGGAGTGCAGTGGTGACCTCGGCGCTGCGCCAATCGGTAGTCGACCCGTCGCCGGCAGCCCGAGCCTCCCACGACGACGCCGAGGCGGCCGGCGCGGCACAACCGCTGGCGAGTGCGATCTACGAAGGCTGGGTTCGCCATCGCCGTCACGCACCGCGAGCGCACGCGTTCCGCTACCGCATGGCGATGCTGTACCTGGACCTGGCCGAGCTGCCCACGCTGTTCGCGCAGCGCTGGCTGTGGTCGAGCGATCGCCGCAACGTAGCCGAATTCCGCCGCAGCGACTACTTGGGACCCACCGAGCTGCCGCTGGACGAGGCCGTGCGCCGCCGCGTGGCCGAGCACACCGGTACGCGTCCCACCGGCCCGATCCGCCTGCTCACCCACCTGCGCTACGGCGGCCACGTATTCAACCCGGTGAGCTTCTACTACTGCTACGCCGCAGACGGCCGCACGCTGGAAACCATCGTCGCCGAGATCACCAACACGCCGTGGAAGGAGCGCCATGCCTACGTGCTGCCGCTGGCCGAAGGGCGCACGCGTGGCACGGTGCCGGCCTGGGCGTTCGACAAGAGCTTCCACGTATCGCCGTTCATGCCGATGGCCCGTCGCTACGACTGGCGCTTCAGCATCCCGGGCGACGTGTTGCGCGTACATATGAACGTGCTCGACGGCGACCATCGCGACTTCGACGCCACGCTGGTGCTGGAACGCCGGCCGCTGGACGGCACCGGACTGGCCCGCGTGCTGTGGCGCTATCCGCTGATGACGCTGCAGGTGGTGTGGGCGATCCACTGGCAGGCCCTGAAGCTGTGGCTCAAGCGCAACCCCGTTTACGACCATCCCAAGCATCGCGAGAACTGACCCATGAACATCGAACTGAGCACCGTCGCCGAGGAGATACCGGCCATCGCCACGCAGCCGGGCAGTCTGGAGCGCGTGCTGCGCGGGCGCCTGCTGGCGCAGATGGGTCAGCTGAAGGGCTGCCGCCTCACGCTGGACGATGCAGTCGACTCGGTGGAACTCGGCACGCCGATCGACGGCGAGGAGCCGCTACGCGTGCACTTGCGCGTGCTCGACCCGCGCTTTTACCGGCTGGTGGCCGCCAACGGCAGCGTGGGTGCGGGTGAGGCCTACATCGAAGGCATGTGGCGCTGCGACGACCTGGTGGCGCTGATCCGCATCATGGTACGCAACCGCGACCTGCTCGACGGCATGGAAAGCGGCCTGGCCCGACTCGGCGGACTGGCGATGAGGACGTGGCACGCGCTCAACCGCAACACGCGCTCGGGCAGCCGACGCAACATCGCCGCTCACTACGACCTGGGCAACAACCTGTTCGGCCTGTTCCTGTCCAAAGACCTGATGTACTCCTCGGCGATCTACGCCGACGAGAGCGAATCGCTGGAGACCGCCTCCACCCGCAAGCTCGACCGCATCTGCCAGAAGCTCGATCTCTCCCCCGCCGACCACGTACTTGAGATCGGCACCGGCTGGGGTAGCTTCGCCATCCATGCCGCGCGGCATTACGGCTGCCGCGTCACCACCACCACGATCTCGCGCGAGCAGTTCGACCTGGCCACGCGGCGCGTCGCCGAGGCCGGGCTGGGCGATCGCATCGAGATCCTGCTCAACGATTACCGCGACCTCACCGGCACCTACGACAAGCTGGTGTCGATCGAGATGATCGAGGCGATCGGCGCGGAGTTCATGCCGACCTACTTCAACGCGATCTCGCGCCTGTTGAAGCACGATGGCATGGCGCTGATCCAGGCCATCACCATCGAGGATCACCGCTACGAGCGGGCGTTGAAGTCGGTCGACTACATCAAACGCTACATCTTCCCCGGCAGCTTCATTCCCTCGGTGAGCGCCATGCTCGGCGCCGCGCGCAGCGCCAGCGACCTGCGTCTGTTCCATATGGAAGACATCGGCCCGAGCTACGCGCTTACCTTGAAGGCGTGGCGCGAGCGCTTCATGGGCCGTCGCAGCGAGGTGCTGCAGGCCGGCTACGACGAGCGCTTCATCCGCATGTGGGAGTTCTACCTCGCCTATTGCGAAGGCGGCTTCCGCGAACGCTCGATCGGCGACGTGCAGATGCTGCTGACACGTCCCGGCTGCCGTCGCGCCTCCTACCTGCCCGACCTGCCCTCCTCGGCAGCGGCCTGACGGTGCGTCGATGAAGGTCTGGGCCAACGCCATCGGCTACCAGCTGGTCTGGTTCGTCGCCGTATGGGGTGCGGCCGCGGGCTACTGGTGGCTGGCGCCCCTGGCGCTGGTTCCGTTTGCCGCCTGGTACCTGAGCCGTCCGGACGGGCGCATCGACGCGTGGCTGATGCCGGTGGCGGTGCTGCTTGGCATCGCGCTCGATTCGGCGCTGGCGGCCAGCGACCTGGTCGCCTATGCCTCGGCCGTGCCGTCACCGCATGCGGCACCGGTGTGGATCATCGCCATCTGGGCGGCGTTTTCGCTCACCTTGCGCCACAGCTTTCGCTTCCTGCATGGCCGGCTGCCGCTGGCCGCCGCGCTGGGCGCAGTCGGCGCACCGCTGGCCTACCTCGGCGCTGCGCGAGGCTGGCATGCCGTGGCCTTTCCGCGAGGCAGCACACCGGCGGTGATCGCGCTGGGCGCCGGCTGGCTCATCGCGATGCCGACACTCATCGCGATCGCGCAGCGCTTCGAGCGCCGGCGCACCACTTCTTCGACAGGGAATCCAGTGCATGTGGCATGACGTCTGGTGGCAGATCCTCACTGTGTGGTTGGTCACCGCCGTGGCCATGACGGCGGGCTGGTTCGTGCAGTACCGCACGCGAAACGCCACGTTGGTGGATGCGATCTGGACCGCAACCATGGGGCTGAGCGCGGTGTTCTATGCCGCCGTCGGCTCGGGATCGCCGGCCCTGCGTGGGCTGCTGGCGCTGCTCGGCGGGTTGTGGGCGCTGCGGCTGCTCCTGCACCTGCTGCACCGTATCCGCACCGAGGACGAGGACGGCCGTTACCGGTACTTACGCCAGCACTGGCAGGACAACCAGGCAAAATTCTTCGCCTTTTTCCAGGCGCAGGCGCTGTTCACCGCGATCTTCTCGCTGCCCTTTCTCGCCGTGGCGGCGAATCCGGGTGGCGGCACCGCTTCGCTGATGATCCCTGGCACGCTGGTATGGCTCGGCAGCTTGTATGGGGAATCGATCGCCGACCGCCAGTTGGCCCGCTTCCGCGAAGATCCGGCCAATCGCGGCCGCACCTGCCGCACGGGCCTGTGGCGCTATTCGCGGCACCCGAACTACTTCTTCGAATGGACGCACTGGTTCGCCTACGTGCTGCTGGCCTGGGGCTCACCGCTGGCCTGGCTGGCGTGGCTGGGGCCGCCCCTGATGCTGGTATCGCTGTATCGCGTCACCGGCATTCCATTCACCGAGGCGCAGGCCCTGCGCAGCCGCGGCGATGACTATCGCCGCTATCAGCAAGCCACCAGCCCCTTCATCCCGTGGTTCCCGAAAGCTGAGGATCGACCCCATGACTGACACTCTCGCCTTGAACGCCGACGCCATCGAGCAGACCGAGGAGCGGGGGCTGACGCGCCTGGCCGAGCGCGGACTGATTCCGGACAGTTTGTTGCGGCTGGGCATCCGTCGGCTGTGCGCGCAGCGCCTGCGCGAAGAACGCGCGGGCGGAGCGGAAGCCATCTGGCAGCGCTTTCGCGACCAGCTCCAGCAGCTGCGCCAGAGCCCGCTGGCCCTCCACACTGATGCGGCCAATCGCCAGCATTACGAGTTGCCGCCACGCTTCTTCGAGCTGTGCCTGGGCGAGCGCCTGAAGTATTCGAGCTGCTACTACCCGCTTGGCACCGAAACGCTCGACGAGGCTGAGCAGAAGATGCTCGCGCTCTATGGCGAGCGCGCCGAGCTGGCCGACGGCCAGCAGATCCTGGAGCTCGGCTGTGGCTGGGGTTCGCTTACGCTGTGGATGGCCGAGCGCTATCCCGCCTCGCGCATCACCGCAGTCTCCAACTCACGCCCGCAACGCGAGCACATCGAAGCGCGCTGCCGTGAGAGAGGACTGCACAACGTGCGGGTGATTACCGAGGACGTGAACCGGCTCGAGCTCGATGCGGCGCAGTTCGATCGCGTGGTGTCGGTGGAGATGTTCGAACACGTGCGCAACTACCAGACGCTGCTGCAGCGCATCTCCGGTTGGTTGCGCCCTGGCGGCAAGCTTTTCGTGCACATCTTCTGCCACCGAGAATTGATGTACCCGTTCGAGACCGAACGTGACGACGACTGGATGGGCCGCCACTTCTTCACCGGCGGCCTGATGCCGGCGGCGGATACCTTCATGCATTTCCAGCAGCACATGGTGATCGAACAGCAGTGGCGCCTGTCTGGCACGCATTACGAGAAGACCGCAAACCACTGGCTGGCCAATCAGGATGCCCGTCGCGAGGAGATCCTCAAGGTGTTGGCGAGTACCTACGGTGCGCAATCGGCGAATCTGTGGCACCAGCGCTGGCGCATGTTCTGGATGGCCTGCGCGGAGCTGTTCGGTTTCGATGACGGCAACGAGTGGCTGGTTGGGCATTACCGGTTCCAGCGCCGCTCCGACTGATCGATTCGCCCCGGTAAGACAAGAAAAGCCCGGCTTGCCCGGGCTTTTCTTGCGGTACGACAAAGACCCATTGCCTTGCCCCGCTCATCTTCAAGCCCATGGGTTGAACTCACCCCAGGGGGCCATCCCATCCGCAGTAGCTGAGCATGACGCGGAAGCCAAAAGAAAAAGCCCGGCAGATGCCGGGCTTCTTCATGGGGACTACAGCGGTTCTTTTACTGCTGAACCTGCAGCTCCGTGCGACGGTTGCGGGCGCGACCGGCATCCGTGTCGTTCGTGTCGACCGGGTCGTTCTCGCCGTGACCGATCGGACCTTCCAGGCGGCTCGCGTCGATACCGTGGGCCGTCAGGTAGTC